>NZ_JBIUXX010000004.1:0-201168 GCF_044744235.1 Pseudomonas sp. NPDC087346 | reverse complement strand
GCCACTTCCTGGACGCTGGCCGTGGCCTTCTGGCGCAACATCTCCTGACCGACCGGCGTCGCCAATGTGGCGAAGTCCTGACCGGAGAAGAGCATCACCAGGTTGTTGCGGATCACCGGCATGTGCACTTTGAGCGCTTCCAGATCGGCCTGATTACGCGCCAGCATGGTGATGCTCACCTGCATGTAGCGCTGACGGCCGTTCTGGTTGTAGTTGGCGACAAACGCCGGCGCCATGGGCTCGAAGATCGCTGGCTGCTTGCCGACCGGAGCGGTCTCGGCTGCAGCGGCAGGCTTGCTCTGGGCACTGTGCATGAAGAACCAGGTCGCCCCCACGGATGCACCAATGGCCAACAGCAACGCGAGCACGATCACAATGATCAGCTTGAGTTTGCCTTTGGTTGCGGGGTCTTTTACAGCTGCTGCTTCGCTCTTCGCCATGCCAATAATCCGTCACTATTCGGGTTTTCACAGTCGCACGGCAAGGCAAGAGCAAGTGTTATGCCAGAAGTGTCGGAGCGTATTGGAGAGCACCACGAAACCACTGTGGGAGCCAGCCTGCTGGCGATGGCGATATACCAGTCAACAGAGATATTGACTGCCATGGCCTCATCGCCAGCAGGCTGGCTCCCACAGGTTTATGCGTTGTATCAGGCGTAGTAGTCGACGGCGCTGGAGCCGATCACGCTGGTGGTTTGCGCAGCTGCTTCGGCGATGCTGGCCGCAGCCAGTTCTTCATCGGCCGAATCCAGACGACCACCGGCAGCGCTGGTCCGGCCACTCTGGCCCTGCTGCGCCTGCTCCTGACCTTGCTGACCCTGCCAGCCACGGCTCTGGTCGGAGACGTTGACGTCCACCTGGCCCATGCCCTGCTGGTTGAACATCTCGCGCAGACGATGCATCTGCCCATCGAGCGCTTCACGCACACTTGGATGCGCGCTCATGAACGTCACTTGGGTCTGCTGGTCCGGGACCATGTTGACGCGGATATCCAGACGCCCCAGTTCGGCAGGCTGCAACTGAATGTCCGCCGCCTTCAGATTGGCGCTCGACAGGTACATGACGCGGTTGACCACTTCCTCAGTCCAACCGCTCTGATGCATGGCGATCGGCTGATTCACCGGCACCGCGTTGGCGGTTTTCGGCGTTGCCGCCTGAGTCAGCGCCGCCAGACGGTTGGCGAAGTCATCGACCCGGGTATCGCTGGTGGCGGTTTTCAGGTCTTTCAGGCCATCGTCGATCAAACCACTGAAGGCCTTGTCGCCTTGACTGGTGCTGTCCTTGTCGGCCTGCACGTCGAGCATGCTGGCCATGCCGGCGGCAAAGGTCTGCGCCGAGGTCAATTCACCGTCAGCCTGAGTCTGAGCCGGTGCGGCCTTGGGTTGAGCCTGGCTGGAAGCGGAGATATGCCCGCCCTGCTCCATCGCCATGCGCAGTGCCGGCAATGCGTCGAGCGGATCGGACGCCGGATCGAAATCGCTGTCGGTTGTCGCTGCCGGGTCTTTGACTGCTGGCAACACGGCTACTGCCGGGGTTTCGACTTTAGGCTGCGCCGCTTCGACAACCGGAGCTGGCACCACAGGTGCGGCAACCGCTGGCTGCACCACCTGCGCCAGTGCCGGATCGAGCACCGGGTCAGTTACCGTAGCGTCGGCCACTGGTGTTTGCGTGGTATCCGTCGAATCGTCGTCAGCGGTCTTGTCATCAGTGGCAGACGTTGCCGACGGGTCGGCGGGCAAGGCATTGCCGCTATCGGCAACCGTCGTCTGCGCAGCGGCAGACTGATCCTTGCCGACGTCCTTCTTGCCGCTGTTGTCAGCGACCTTGGCGGATGTCGATTTCGCCTGGTTATCAGCAACAGCCGAAGGCTTGTTCGGACCTTGATCGGCGAACACCTTGGCGAAGCTTGAGGCTTTGTCTACAGGCTCTGCGGCCATTGCCGGCGCTTTGGCCGAGGCGGCTTGAGCCTTGGCCTGGGCGGCGGTCTGAAGAAAAATGTTGGGGGTCGCAGGCATTACACGGTCTCCGCTGCACTGGGATCGTAGGTACAGTTGAGCGAGATGACTGCAAGTGCCGGGCCAGTTTTGCCCGACGCTTGCGAAAAGCGCCGGGCGGCTGACTTAGTGAATGAGCGCGTGCTGTCGCTCATCTTCATAGACGGGACGTACCTGATCAAACTCGCTGCTGATATCAGCGACCAGTTTGACGATTTCCGCGGGGCTTTTATCTTTGGCGTACGACTCCAGCTCCTGACACAGTTCGGTCAGGCGAATCGCCCCCATGTTGCTGGCGCTGCCCTTGAGGCTATGCGCAACTTCGGACAGAACTTTGGCATCGGCGGTTTTTTGCAGCTCTTGCAGACGAATTTCAGAATCCGCCAGGAAGGTATCCAACAAATCCGGATAACCGTCTTCCATCACTTCGCGCAATGCGCCCAGTGCCTCGTGATCCACATGAATGTCTCTCACTTGCTCACTCCTTGATCAAGAATTCGCGGATTATGCCTCAATCTCCCAAAAAAACTCCACGCGAGCACTGCGACCATCGTCGGACCAAGAGGCGTTACGCCCTAATTGCCGGACCAGACTCACACCACGTCCCGACAGACGGACATCCTCAAGCGGTCGATTCATCACTCGCGACACATCAAAACCCTTGCCGCTGTCCTCGACCCGAATGATCAGGCAACCACCCTTTTCTCGCGGTTTAACGTCCAGATGCACGCGCACGTAACCATCCTGCAGAGCCTCCAGCCGCGAATTGCGCTGTTCGTAGTAACGCGCGAACCCTGAAGCATCACGCTTGAGACTTGAATCCAGACCCAGCACTCCATGCTCCAGCGCATTGGAATACAACTCGGCGAGCACGCTGTACAAGGCGCCGCTTTGCGCGCGCAGTCCGTGAACCTCTTGCAGCAATTGCAGCAGGTAAGGCAGCGGATTGAAGCGCTTGAGGGTTGCGCCTCTGTATTCAAAGCTCACCGACCAGTCCAGTGGCGACGATTGGCCGCTGTCGGAATACACCGGCGGCGACGGCGTGATCTGCGTCGCGTCGAGCAGGCTGACTTCGACCATGCTCACATCGTCACGCGGCTCACCGCGAAATTCCTCCAGGGCTCGCTCAATCTCGACAAACAGGTCGTCCGGCTGACGGTTGGCGGCAAACAGTTGCTGCAAACGCTCGACGCCGAACAAACGCTCTTCAGCATCAGTGGTATCGATCACCCCGTCGGACAACAGGAACACCCGGTCACCGACGGCCATGGTCTGCACTTCGGTACGGTCATCGAACGCCTGCGGACTGAGTACGCCCAACGGTAAATGCCGCGCCGGCAGCGGCACCCGCTCACCGGTCTCGACCCGATGCAGATAGCCATCCGGCATGCCGCCGTTCCACACCTCTACCGAGCGACGTTGAAAACTCAGACACAGCAGCGTCGCGCAGCAGAACATGTCCACCGGCAGGATGCGTTTGAGCTTGGCGTTCATTTCCCGCAGCGTTTCCGCCAGGCCATAGCCTTTGGCGGTCATGCCATAGAACACTTCGGCCAGTGGCATCGCGCCAACCGCTGCCGGCAGACCGTGACCGGTGAAATCGCCGAGCAACACATGCATGTCGCCCGCCGGGGTATACGCTGCCAGCAACAAGTCGCCGTTGAACAGTGCGTAAGGCGATTGCAGATAGCGAATGTTCGGCGCGCTCAGGCAACCCGAGTGCGCGACCTTGTCGAACACCGCTTTGGCCACGCGTTGTTCGTTGAGCAGGTAATCGTGATGTTTGGCGATCAGATCGCGCTGCTGCAGGACTGTCGCCTGCAAGCGCCGCAAACGATCCATCGCCTTGATTTTGGCGGCGAGGATCACCTGGTTGTAGGGTTTCGCCAGAAAGTCGTCACCACCAGCGTCCAGACAGCGGGCCAGCGCTTCGCTTTCGGTGAGCGAGGTGAGGAAGATGATCGGCACCAGGGTTTCCCCCGCCAGTGCCTTGATCTGTCGCGCCGCTTCGAAGCCGTCCATCACCGGCATCATCGCGTCCATCAACACCAGATGCGGTTGCTGCCGGGCGAAAACCTCGACCGCTTCGGCACCGTTGGCCGCCGTCAGCACTTCATGGCCCTGACGGCGGACGATGGTCGAGAGCAGCAAGCGGTCGGCAGCGCTGTCTTCGGCGATCAGGATCGTTAGCGGCTCTTGCGCCTGCATGGCCGTCAACTGATGTCGAAAAGCTTGTCGAAGTTGGAGATGGCGAGGATCTTTCGTACGTCCGAGCTGCTGTTTACAACACGAATATCAGATTTATCACCGCCAGCGTGATCGCGCAGAAGAAGCAGCATGCCTAGCGCAGAGCTGTCGAGGTAAGTGGTCTCTTTCAGATCCAGCTCATAAGAGTTCGGCTCGGGGTCAACCCTCTCATAGGAGTTGCGGAATTCTTGATGCTTACCGAAATCAAAACGCCCCTTGACCGAGATGATTAGCTTTTTCCCATCCGGAGAGACTTCTGTAACGACTGACATTGACTGGCTTCCTTGTCATTGACGAACTTGTACAAGGTTTAGCATCTGGGATGGGTTGGGGCAAGGCGCAGGGCAAGATCAAAAGATCGCAGCCTTCGGCAGCTCCTACACCGATTACCCGTAGGAGCTGCCGAAGGCTGCGATCTTTTGATCTTTTTTTAGAAAGGATCGTGGCGGGGTAATCGCTGCGACAACTCATCCAGCAACTTCTGCTCGCGCTTGTCTTCGAGGCGTTGTGCCTCTTCGCGGTAGCGCTGCACCAGTTTGCGCAAACCTTCGACCTTGGCGAACGCCTGCTGCCAGGCATCGCGGGCGTTATCCAGATTCTTCTGGTGCCAGGCCAGGCTTTGACGCTGCTGATCGATTGCCGTGTCGAGTTGTGCAAGAAAACCGTGATAACCCAACAGCCATTGCCCGGACACGCCGTCGCGGCCGCGCATGACCCACTGTTCCTGATAATCCAGACGAAAGGCATCAAGGTCGGCGAGTTTGCTTTCAGCCACTTTCACATGGCCCTGAAAGTATCCCAGACGCTGCACGGCGGTTTTCTCGGCCTTTTCGGCCATGTCCACCACCGGCGCCAGACGCGCGGCTCGGCTGACAGCCATGAGCGCTTACCCGCCCGTCACAGGGGCTAACAGGGTTTCCAGATAGGCCTGGCTTTCGCCCATGTTGATTTTGTCGTTCAGACCCTGACGCTGGTATCGAACCAGTTGCGCTTGCAGGGAAATCGCCAAGTCCGTCTCGCGGTCGCCGCCGGCGACGTAAGCGCCGACGCTGATCAAGTCTCGACTCTGTTGATAGCGCGACCACAACTGCTTGAAATACTGGGCGCGTTGCATGTGTTCCGGCGAGACCACCGCCGGCATCACCCGGCTGATCGAGGCTTCGATATCGATGGCCGGATAATGCCCTTCCTCGGCCAGACGCCGGGACAGCACGATGTGCCCGTCGAGCACGCCTCGCGCCGAGTCGGCAATCGGGTCCTGCTGGTCATCGCCTTCGGACAATACGGTGTAGAACGCAGTGATCGAACCACCGCCCTTCTCCGCATTACCGGCGCGCTCCACCAGTTTTGGCAACTTGGCGAACACCGACGGCGGGTAGCCTTTGGTGGCCGGTGGCTCACCAATGGCCAAGGCGATTTCCCGCTGCGCCTGGGCGAAACGGGTCAGCGAATCCATCAGCAACAGAACGTTTTTGCCCTTGTCGCGGAAATACTCGGCGATCCGCGTGCAGTACATCGCAGCGCGCAGACGCATCAGTGGCGCGTCGTCGGCTGGGGATGCAACCACCACCGAACGCTTGAGGCCTTCTTCACCGAGGATGTGCTCGATGAATTCCTTGACCTCTCGACCCCGCTCACCGATCAGGCCAACGACGATGATGTCGGCCTCGGTGAAGCGGGTCATCATGCCCAGCAGTACCGATTTACCGACACCTGTACCGGCGAACAGACCAAGACGCTGACCCCGGCCGACCGTCAACAAACCGTTGATGCAACGGATGCCCACGTCCAGCGGTTCGCTGATCGGGTCACGGTTGAGCGGGTTGATCGTCGGGCCGTCCATCGGCACCCAGTCTTCGGCTTTCATCCCGCCCTTGCCGTCCAGCGCACGACCGGCACCGTCAAGGACACGACCGAGCATGCTCATGCCCATCGGCAAACGACCAGTATCGGCCAGCGGCACTACACGGGCGCCGGGCGCGATGCCGGCGACGCTGCCGACCGGCATCAGAAAGACTTTGCTGCCGGAGAAACCCATGACTTCCGCTTCAACCTGCGACGGGTGATAGCTGTCGTCATTGATCACCATGCAGCGCGTGCCCATGGCGGCGCGCAGGCCTTCGGCTTCGAGTGTCAGGCCGACCATGCGCAGCAGGCGGCCTTCAAGAATCGGCGCCCCGGCAATCTCGACGGCCTCGGCATATTTACCGAGACGCTTGGCGAAACTGGTGCGTTCAAGGCGCATCGGGGGCGTCCGCGAGCGGCTCTTCAGCGATGGGTTCAGGCTTCGGCGTTTCCGGCAGGTCGAGGGTCAGATCCGGCGCGGCTGGATGCAAGGCCTGTTCGTGCAACTGGTCGAACAGCTTGGCCATGACCTGACTGACGCGCGATTCAATACTCGCATCGATGCGGCTATGCTCGGTTTCAACCCGGCAACCGCCCGGCAACAGGGCCTCGTCCTCGACGATGCGCCAGGTTTCTTCATGGCGTTCGCGCAAGGCTTTGGCTTGTTCGAAGTCCTGCGGATTGACGTACAGGCGCACGTTTTCCACGCCCAGCGGCAACAGCTTGAGCGCGTCGCGCATGACGTGTTCGATCTGGCTCGAATCGATGGCCAGTTCGCGCTTGATCACTTGTTTGGTGATGTGTTGCACGAGGTCGACCAGCGATTTTTCGATTTGCGTGTCCTGCTCGGCGATAGGCTCGAACAGGTTGCTCATCAACTGCTCAAGGCTGGCGATTTTCGCCGTCAGAGCGACTTCCGCTTCCTGACGCACCTTGAGCGTGGCGCTGTGAAAACCTTCTTTCTCGCCAATGCCGAAACCCTCGTTGTAAGCCTCCTGACGGATGCTTTCGAGTTCTTCCAGAGTCAGTGGCTGGACTTCCTCCAGCGGCACTTCCTCCATCTCCGGCGGCTCGGGTTCGGGCTCCGGCTCGGGTTCAGGTTTCGGCGGATCGAAGCTGGGCATTGTCCAGGTATCGAAGCCACGGACATCCCGGGCGCGGATCAGATCTGTCACAGACTCGTCATGCTTGTCCATGGGCTTAGATCATTTCCTCGCCACCCTTGCCACCGAGCACGATTTCTCCGGCTTCGGCCATACGGCGGGCGATGGTGAGGATTTCCTTCTGCGCAGTTTCGACGTCGCTGACGCGTACCGGGCCTTTGGCCTCGAGGTCGTCGCGCAACAGTTCGGCGGCACGTTTGGACATGTTCTTGAAGATCTTCTCTTTGACGCCTTCGTCCGAACCCTTGAGGGCCAGTACCAGCACGTCGGAAGACACTTCGCGCAACAGCGCCTGGATTCCGCGGTCGTCGACATCGGCCAGGTTGTTGAACACGAACATGAGGTCTTCGATCTGACCGGACAGGTCTTCGTCGACTTCGCGAATCGAATCCATGAGCTGGCCTTCGATCGAACTGTCGAGGAAGTTCATGATGTCCGCCGCACGCTTGATGCCACCCAGGGTGGTGCGCGAGGCATTCGAGTTGCCGGAGAACTGCTTCTCGAGAATCTGGTTCAGCTCTTTCAGCGCGGCTGGCTGCACGGTGTTCAACGACGAGACACGCAGGATGATGTCCAGACGCACCTTGTGGTCGAAGTTACCGAGCACTTCACCGGCCTGATCCGGATCGAGGTACGCCACCACGATCGCCTGAATCTGCGGGTGTTCGTAGCGGATCACGTCGGCAACGGCGCGCGGCTCCATCCATTTCAGGCTGTCGAGGCCGCTGGTGTTGCCACCGAGCAGGATGCGGTCGATCAGGCCGTTGGCCTTGTCTTCGCCCAGTGCCTGGGTGAGCATTTTGCGCACGTAGTCGTCGGAACCGACGCCCAGACTGGTCTGGTCGCCGACGATGTCGACGAATTCACTCATGACCTGCTCGACCTGCTCGCGATGGACATTGCCCATCTGCGCCATGGCCACGCCGACACGCTGGACCTCTTTCGGGCCCATGTGGCGCAGCACTTGCGCAGCGTCGGTCGAACCAAGGGACAGCAGCAGAATCGCGGCTTTGTCGACCTTGTTGAGTTTGACGGTAGCGGCTCGGTTATCACTCATCTGCGTTAATCCACTCTTTCACGACCTGGGCCACGCGACCCGGATCTTCGGCCACCAGGCTCTTGATTGCGTTCAATTGAGCGTCATAACCCTCGCTCGGGCTTGGCAGCAGAATGCTCTGCGGACCACCGAGACTTACACGGTCGTTACCCAACTCGCCATCCAGGCCGCCCATGCCACCGAGTTCGACATCGCTGCCGAGCCCGGCGAGTTCCTTACCTTTACCGCCGCCGGTGATGTTGTTGAGCACCGGACGCAACACGCCGAACACCAGCACCAGGATGAACAACACACCCAGCACTTGTTTGACGATGTCCCAGAACCACGGAGTGGAATAAAACGGAATATCGGCGATCACTTCTCCGCGCTCGGCGGAGAACGGCATGTTGATTACGCTGACGCTGTCGCCACGGCTGGCGTCGAAACCGACGGCGTCCTGCACCAGACGGGTGAAGCGCGCCAATTCGTCGGCGCTCCACGGGGCGCGGGTGGTTTCACCGTTGGCTGCGTTGACCTTGACCTGATCATCGACCACGACCGACACCGACAGACGATTCAGGCGACCCTGCTGCTGTTTGGTGTGGCTGATGGAACGGTCGAGCTCGAAGTTCTTGGTGGATTGTTGACGCTTGTCTGCCGGGTACGGCGCGAGCATTGGCTGGCCGGTGGCCGGGTCCATGATCTGCTGACCGTTGGCATCAACCAGTGGCTGACCTGGCTGAATCATCCCGGCAGGTGCTGCGGCACCCGCGGTGGTCTGCGGTGCCGAGGCTGGCGCTGGCGGCTGGTTGCTCAGGGCACCCGGCACACCTTGCGGGCCATTGCTGGCGGTACGTTGTTCATTGACCGACTGCTCGCTGCGCAACGCCGGTTGATCCGGGTTGAACTGCTCGGCGGTGGACTCGACGGCGTTGAAATCGATATCGGCCGACACTTCCGCCTTGTAGCGATCGTTGCCCAATACCGGTTGCAGAATGTTGTGTACACGCTGGGTGAGCATGCTTTCCATGCGGCGGCTGTAATCGAACTGCTTGCCGGCCATGGTCATTTCGGAGTTTTCCGCCTGATCAGAGAGCAGCGTGCCCTTCTGGTCGACGACGGTGATCTGCGATTTGCTCAGTTCGGGAACGGAAGTGGCCACCAGGTTGATGATGGCAATCACCTGACCTGGCTCCAGCGAACGACCGGAATACAACTCGACCAGCACCGAAGCGCTTGGCTTGCGTTCGTCACGGACGAACACCGAGCTTTTCGGAATCGCCAGATGCACGCGGGCACCCTTGACGTTGTTCAGGCTGGAAATGGTCCGCGCCAGTTCACCTTCGAGGCCGCGACGATAACGCGTCGCTTCCATGAACTGACTGGTGCCCAGACCCTGTTCCTTGTCGAGGATTTCGAAACCGATGTTGCCGTCGCTGGGAGTGACACCAGCAGCAGCGAGTTTCATCCGCGCACGGGACAGGTCATCGGCCTTGACCAGCAAGGCGCCGGAATTCGGTTCGACGTTGTAAGGGATATCGGCGGCGGCCAGGGTTTCCATGACCTGCTTGGCGTCCATACCGGCAAGGCTGCCGTACAGAGGCCGGTAGTCCGGTTGCTGTGACCACAACACCACGGCAAAGCCAATCGCCACGCTCGCAGCAAGGCCGACCAACAGGCCCACCTGACGCAGCATGGTCATCTCGGAGAGGTTTTCCAGGAAGGACAGGCCGAAGAGCGGCGGTTTGCCGTCTATCGGGGTGGCCTTGGCCGGAACGTTATCGGCGACTGCTTCTGCCATGACTCAATCTCGTCCTTAAACCGGCATCTGCATGATGTCTTGATACGCCTGAACCAGCTTGTTACGCACCTGGGTCAATGCCTGGAACGAAACACTGGCTTTCTGAGAGGAAATCATCACGTCAGTCAGATCGACGCCGCTTTTACCGATTTCAAATGCGTTGGCCAATTGAGTCGACGCCTGTTGGGTATCGCTGACTTTGTTGATGGCCTGACCGAGCATGTCGGAAAAGCTGCTGCCGGCCATTTCAGGCACGACGGCGGTCGATTTCGGCGCAGACATGGCGTCTATTTTCATGGCGTTCATATCCATGATCAACCGATTGAATTCAATACCTTGGCTCATGATCTACTCTCTTGGGCGGCCCGCAATTTTTTGACACTCACTCGGCGGGTACACAGGTGTTAGCAACAAGGGTGCCAGCTATCGGGCAGCCTTTCAGAAAAGCGTTTGCAAACTTTGGCGCGGTGAATCAGGTGGCGAACAGATAACCTTCGACGTCCATTCCGGCGTCCCGCATCTGCGCCAGTTTGTAGCGCAAGGTCCGCGGGCTGATGCCGAGCTTTTCCGCTGCCTCCTTGCGTCGCCCGCGCTCGGTGCGCAGGGTGTCGATGATCATCTGGAACTCGCGGCGGCGCAGGTCATCGCCCAGCGCCCCGGCGGATTCGGCCTCGACTTCGACCTCACGCACCAGTGGCTGCACCGGTGCAGCGACAGGCGCAGCGGTAAAGGTCACCGCACCGGTCAGACAGAAATCCTGCGGCTGGATCAAACCGCCCTGCTGCAAGATCAATGCGCGCTGAATCGCGTTATCCAGCTCACGCACATTGCCCGGCCACGGATAATTCGTCAGGCACTGTTGTGCGTCAGGCGAAAGCTTCGCCGCCGCGTGCTTCATTTTATTGACGTGTTTGGCCAGCAACCGCTCAGCCAACGGCAGGATATCGGCAGTGCGTTCGCGAAGTGGACGCCATGCGAGCGGAAAAACCGACAGTCGGTAAAAAAGATCTTCACGGAAGCGCCCCGCCGCCACTTCTCCCGCCAGATCACGGTTGGTGGTGGCGACTACGCGAATGTCCAGGGTGATCGGCTTGCGCGCACCCACGCGCTCAACTTCACGCTCCTGCAACACGCGCAGCAGTTTGGCTTGCAGGCCGAGAGGCATTTCAGAGATTTCGTCGAGCAGAATAGTGCCGCCATCCGCCTGTTCGAACTTGCCTGCCTGCGCCGCGATAGCGCCGGTGAACGAACCCTTCTCGTGACCGAAAAGCGTCGCTTCAAGCATGTTGTCGGGGATTGCCGCGCAGTTGATCGCAATGAACGGCTGGCTGGAACGGTGCGATTGCTGGTGGATGTAACGTGCCAGCACTTCTTTACCGGTGCCGGACTCGCCGGAGATCAATACCGTGGAATCGCTGCGCGCAACCCGCGCCGCCAGCTCAAGCAACTGCGCACTGGCAGGCTCGACCGCTATCGGGCCTTCGCTGTCACTGGCACTGATGCTGCCAAGCGCATGGCGCGCCACCAGATCCAGCAAGGCCTTGGGTTCGAATGGCTTGACCAGATAATCGGCGGCGCCCTGGCGCATCGCATCGACAGCACGCTCGACCGCGCCATGCGCAGTCATCAGCAACACCGGCAATTGCGGCTGTCGCGAGCGCAGCAGCGCGAGCAATTGGTGGCCATCCATGCCTGGCATGTTGACGTCACTGACCACCAGACTGAACGCTTCGCGCTCGACCGCCGTCAACGCCTCTTCCGCCGAACCAACGGCACGGAAATCGTGACCGGCCAGCAGCAACGTGTCGGCCAGCGCTTCGCGCAACGAGCGGTCATCCTCGACCAGCAAAACCTTGATGCCCATGTCTTTCACTCAGCTCCCTGTACAGCAGAAAACAGCGGCAGGATGACCTGCGCGCACGTACCGCGCCCGACTCGCGAGCGCAGCTGCAATTCTCCCTGATGTGCCCGGGCCACGGCTTTGACCACGGTCAGGCCAAGGCCGGTACCGGTGACTTTGGTGGTGAAAAATGGATCGCCGAGCCGCGTGAGCACGACCGGATCAATACCGCCGCCGCTGTCGCTGACACACAACCGCAGGCTGTTGTCGCGGGTGTAGCAATGTACTTTCAGGCGCACATCAGCGTTGCTGGCCTGAATCGCGTTTTCGATCAGATTCAGAATTGCCCCGACCAGCGTGTCGCGGTTGCACAGCAACTCGCCGGCATGGCTGTCGCACTGCCAGCGAATTGGCAGATCCTGCACATGAGTCAACGCAGCCGCTTGCAGCGACTGCATCAAGGCATTCGGGGTGATGCGGTCGGTCAGCGGCAGCTCGCCACGGGCAAACACCAGCATGTCGCGGACTTGATGTTCCAGTTCGTGCAGGCGCTCCTTGAGCCGACCGGCAAAACGCTGCTGGGTGGCGACCGGCAATTCCTGCTCAGTCAAATGACTGGCGTACAGCAGCGCAGCGGACAGCGGCGTACGAATCTGGTGAGCCAGCGAGGCCACCATGCGCCCCAGCGACGACAAGCGCTCGTGGCGCGCCAGTTGATCTTGCAGATGTCGGGTTTCAGTCAAGTCGTTGAGCAACACCAGTTGCCCCGGCTCGGCGTCCAGTGAGCGAGTGGCAATCGACAGGCGTCGACCAGTGGTCAGGGACACTTCGTGGCCATCGTCTTCACGCGGGGCGAAGCAGCGGGCAATTACATGGCGCCACAACTCACCTTCCAGCGGCAGACCGAGCAGCTCGCAGGCAGCCGGGTTGGCTTCGCGGACGATGCCGTGACCGTCGATCACGATGACGCCACCAGGCAACAGGTCGAGGAGGTTCTGCAGACGGTTGGCCAGGCGTTCTTTTTCGGCCAGTTCCTGCATGCGCTGGGCACTGACTACGGCGAGTTCGCCCTTGAGCTCAGTGACCCGGGCCTCAAGCATGCTGTAGGAGTCAGTCAACTGGCTCGACATCTGATTGAACAGCGCAAACGCCTGCTCAAGACCCTGACGGCTTGCCTGCTCTACGGACGAAGGTTGCCCCTCGGGACTGGAGGCAGAAGACATCTGGGAGGCTTGGGGCATTGTGCTCTCTCGCTTGGCTGACCGTCAGTGAAACGGAACGTTGCGAGGGATGTAGCAATACCCGTGCCTAAAAAAAACTGCTTATAAATGAATGAGTTGAAAAACAGGCGTCAATCATCCGCCTGTTCATCACCTTCACGCCGGCTCATGCCGTATTTGCGCATCTTCTCGACCAGTGTGGTGCGACGAATGCGCAGACGTTCAGCGGCACGCGCAACAATCCCATTGGCATCATCGAGCGCCTGCTGAATCAGCCCCTGCTCCAGACCACCGAGGTAGTCCTTCAAGTCCAGGCCTTCCGGCGGCAACATGGCGTTGGCGGTGAAGTCCGGGGTGTGGCCATTGATCGCCACCCGTTCTTCAAGATCGCTGCGCAGGCTGTCAACCAGTTGCTCGTCTTCGTCGTCGACGTAGCGGAATTTCTTCGGCAATTCGACCACGCCGATCACCCCGTACGGATGCATGATCGCCATGCGCTCCACCAGGTTGGCCAGCTCGCGGACGTTGCCCGGCCAGGCGTGGCGGCACAGCGACATGATCGCCGCCGAGTTGAAACGGATCGAACCGCGTTTCTCGTGCTCCATGCGCGAGATCAGCTCGTTCATCAGTAGCGGGATGTCTTCGACGCGCTCACGCAGCGGCGCCATCTCGATCGGGAACACGTTCAGGCGATAGTAGAGATCTTCGCGGAAGGTACCGATCTCGATCATGCTTTCAAGATTCTTGTGCGTCGCAGCGATGATGCGCACGTCGACACTCTGGGTCTTGTTGCTGCCCACGCGCTCGAAGGTGCGCTCCTGCAACACGCGCAGCAACTTGACCTGCATCGGCAGTGGCATGTCGCCGATTTCGTCGAGGAACAGCGTACCGCCGTTGGCCAGTTCGAAACGCCCGGCACGGCTGGTGATTGCGCCGGTGAAGGCACCCTTCTCGTGACCGAACAATTCGCTTTCCAGCAGCTCTGCCGGGATCGCCCCGCAGTTAACCGGCACGAACGGCGCGTCGCGGCGCTTGGAATGGTAATGCAGGTTGCGCGCAACCACTTCCTTGCCAGTGCCGGACTCGCCGAGGATCAGCACGCTGGCGTCGGTGTCGGCCACTTGCTGCATCATCTGGCGCACGTGCTGGATCGCTCGGCTGGTGCCGACGAGACTGCGGAAAAGGTTGGGTTCGCGATGACGGCCGCGTTCGCGGGCCTGATCGTACATTTCGCGATAGACCTGGGCGCGGTGCAGGGAGTCGAGCAATTTGCTGTAGCTGGGCGGCATTTCGAGGGTCGAAAGCACTCGGCGGCGCTGGTCTTCAGGCAAGTCGACGGAAGAATTATCGCCCATCAACAAAACCGGAAGGAACTCATCCCAGGTTGAGAGTGTCTTTAACAAGCCCAATAGCGCACCCGGAGCATTGACCGTCCCGATCAGCACGCAAATGACTTCACGACTTGATGACAAAGAGCCGACAGCCTGCTGCCAGTCATGGCTGCCGCAGGGTAAATTTTCTTCGCCGAGAAAATTCAAGATCACCGCCAAGTCGCGGCGGCGGACGCTATCGTCATCGATCAGCAGAATTTTGGTTTCACGCCACATGCAATAGCAACTTCCCTAGTCAACTCAATGCCCGAAAAATGGGGCAAGCGAGACGCTTGCAGGACACTATGTGCCTGTAGACGCCTGAAATCTGAAAACAGCCACTAGTTAAGTCAAAAAACCGTGCACAGTCAAATTTATGGCGCACATCTCTGGATTAACCGGGGATTAATTAACCAAACAGATGGTAAACCTTTGCCGCTTTCTGCGCATTGGTGATCTGCGACATCTCGTTGGCTATCGCCTGACGCTCCCCCATGGCCGCCTCAAGCAGTTGCTTGTAGACGTGCAGCAACTCCTCAAGACTTGCGCGCAACGCGACCTCGTCAAGCGTGGCTTCCGCCATGACGTCTTCCATGCAGGAACGACAAGCCAGATCCAGCTCGCCTACTACCTCCCAATTACGCTCCGCCAAGGCACTGGCCAACGCTTCACGGGTATCGGCTATTCGCTGCAGTACAAGACTCATGGTGATCTCCTTTAAAACTGAGGACCTGGCGGAGCAATACCGTCCCAGCCTTCCTTCACGGTGCGCAGCAGCCCGGCGACCTCATCGAGAATCAGTGGATCACTGTCGATGTTGGCCTGCGCCAGGCGCTTCATCATGTAGATGTAGAGCTGGTTGAGATCAGCCACCGAATCGGCGTTGTTTTCCAGATCGAGACCTTCACACAAGCCACCGATGATGCCAACGGCCTTGCTGATGGCAGTGCCTTTGCCCGGAATATCCTTGCGCTCGATGGCGCCTTTGGCCTGAGCGATACGCTCCAGGCCGCCTTCCATCAACATTTGCACCAGGCGGTGCGGGCTCGCTTCGGATGTCTGGGCGTGTGCGCCGACTTTCTGATATTGCCGAAGGGCTAACATTGGGTTCATGTTCTACCTCATTGCCACAATGACTCGTATAACCAGTGTATCGCCAGCGAGCCACAAAACTTTAGATGAAAAGACAAAAACCCGGCGCACGCCGATAAAGCGTAGCCGGGTTTTTGTCGTCAGGTCATGACTAGCTGGCGGACTTCTGCGCGTCCAGCGAAGCGAAGAACGAGGTAATGTTACTCGCCGTCGCTTTCATCTGACCGACCAACAGGTCCATGGCGTTGTACTTGGCGGTCAATGTCGCCGTCAGGCTCGCCACGTGTATGTCGAGTGCGGTCTGCTGACTTTTCAGGCTCGCAGCCGAACTGGTCAGATTGCTGCTGCGCTGATCCAGCAGCCCCGTACCCGGCTTGACGTAGGGATCGACAGCGCTCTTCATGCGCGCCAGCAAACCGTTAGTGGACGTGGTGCCGGAGAACAACTGCTGAACCTGACCCGCCATCCCGGGTGTGCTCATACGATCATTGAACACCTTGGTGTCCAGCGTCAGCTCACCGGTTTCCTTGTCAGTCAGGACGCCCATCTGCGCCAGCACGGCCAGGCTACCGCTACCGGAGCTGCTCATGGTCAGCTGCGAACGAATATCCGCCATCAGCGAGCGTGGCAGCGAGTCACCGGTAAACGCAGCAGAAACGGTCAGATTGCCATTTTCATCCGCTGTCGCATTGGACAAGGTGTCGATGGTTCTCTTCAGAGTGTTGTAGGAATCCATAAACGACTGAAGCGACGTCTGGATACCCGTAGTGTTGGTGGCGACGGTGACAGTCGCGGCGGTCTGGACTCCAGCGGCGTCTTTAGGGCTCACCGAAGTGAGGTTCAGCGTCATGCCGCTGATTGCACCCGACACCGTATTGCTTTTGCTGGTGACGAGCAGTCCGTCAATGGTGATCTGGGCATCCTGAGCCAACCCACCCACAGCGCCCGAGGCACCCGGTGCAGGACTCCCACCCATTGGCTGGGTACCGTCGATTTCCAGGCCGGCAATACCGCTGACCTGCATGTCCATGCCGGCACCGGTCTTGCTCGAACTCAGCACCAGACGCGAGGCACCAGTGGCGTCGGTCACGATGTTGGCAGAAATACCGTTGCTGGCCTGCGCGGTGTTGATCGCATCCCGAGTGCTCTGCAAGGTGGCATTGGCCGGAATCGCGACATTGTAATCAATGCCATTCTGACTGATTTTCAGAGTACCACTCGGAATGGCACTGGTTGCGCCGCCAGCGAATGCGGCACTGGCTACTTTCGAGCCGGTTGCCAGATTCTTCACGACAACGCTATAGCTGCCAGGCACAGCCGTGCTGTTGGAGGTAGCGCCGAGGACAGTCGGAGTGTCCGACGTCGCGGTATAACCGGCAAATGCAGGGTTCGTCGCCTGCCCAAGATCGGTCATCGATTTCTGGAACGCCGCGAGCGCGCTTTTCAGCGAGCCAACACCGGAAATCTTCAATGAGTTGGTTTTTGTCTGAGTATCGATCTGCGTCTGCTTGGCCGACTTGTCGGCATTGACCAGCGCGGTCACGATCGAACCGATGTCCAGACCGGAACCCAGTCCCGAACCCGGCAAAATTGGACTTGCCATGTGCATCTCCCTTCAGATTGTTGCCATTCTTTTGACCGTTACCCGCGTCCTGAGAACGTACAAACACTATTCATGCCAGCTATCAGACTTTGGCGTCGAACAACACGTGGCTCGCATTGGCGAGGCTGTCTGCCAGCTTGAGGGCTTCTGCGGAGGGAATCTGTCGAACGACTTCACCCGTCTCGCTTGCTATCACTTTGACGATAACCTTTCCGGAATGCTCATCAATGGAGAATTCCAGATTGCGCTTGATCGACTGTACGAACTTTTCGATCTCCTGCACTGCCAATTTCAACTTGGCATCGTCCGTATCCTGGCTCTTGGCAGCGACCGGAGCATCAGCCTTGGCAACTTTAGGCGCCTCTGACGGCTTGTCAGCAACTGGCGTTACTGGCTTGGGAGCCGGATAGGAGACGTTAAGCTTTACGCTCATGTCCATACCGATCACCTCCATAAACTAAAAAAGCGAGAGAGCGCGACCAGCGCACTCCCCCGCCTAAACTCATTCCGAAATTACTGAAGCAGCTTCAGTACAGCGGAAGGCAGTTGGTTGGCTTGAGCCAGTACGGAGGTCGAAGCCTGCTGCAGAGTTTGCTGCTTGGTCAGGTTAGCAGTTTCTGCGGCGAAGTCGGTGTCTTGTACACGACCCTGTGCAGCAGTGGTGTTCTCAACGATGTTTTGCAGGTTGGAGATGGTGCTGGTCAGACGGTTTTGCGAAGCACCCAGGCTGGCGCGCTGTGCACCGATTGCAGCGATAGCGGCATCGATTGCAGTGATAGCGTTGTCGATGTTCTGCGAAGCAGAACCAGCACCAGTACCCGAAGCACCAGTCAGAACTACAGTACCGCTACCAACCGACAGGCTGACGGCGTCGAACTTGGAGCTCAGTACCAGGTCGATGTGGTTAGCCGAACCGGTGTTTGCGCCAACTTGCAGAGTTACAGTACCAGCGGTACCGTCCAGCAGGTTTTTGCCGTTCAGGTTGGTCGAAGCCGAGATACGAGTGATCTCGTCGGACATCTGAGCGAATTCGGAGTTGGTAGCGGTCTGGTCAGCAGTGCCGTTGGTACCGTTACGTGCTTTAACAGCCAGTTCACGCATACGCTGCAGGATGTCGGTAGTAGCTTGCAGGCCACCTTCAGCTGCCTGAGCAACGGAGATACCGTCGTTGGCGTTCTGGATAGCCTGGTTGCCACCACGGATCTGCGAAGCCATACGGTTGGAGATTTGCAGGCCAGCGGCGTCGTCTTTAGCGCTGTTGATTTTCAGGCCGGAAGACAGGCGCTGCATCGAAGTCGACAGAGCGTCGGAAGCGCGGTTCAGGTTTTTCTGAACGTTCAACGACGTAGTGTTGGTGTTTACTGTTAAAGCCATGACGAATTCCTCGTTGGTTGGGTACTGCGGCTTCCGGCCCTGGCAACCGCCGGGTATGGCCTAGAGAACCTTCGTAATAGTTATCGTCGGATTGGCAGGTTGCTTGAGGGCTTTTTAAAAAAAATTTGCCATCACCCTGCCACCCCCGAGAAAACAAGGGCTTAGCCCATCCTCAACCGCGAAAAAATGACGTCATAAAACCGACCTCGGCGCAAAGCCGCAGGCCAGTGCTGTCGCGATTTTCACAATCGTGCATTTTGCAGCAGTTCGATCAACTCGTATTCCATGAAGTCGGCCAGACCCAGCCAGTCCTGACGCTCCTGACACGCGAGCATTTGTGTCAGCAGCGCAGCCCAGGATTGCTGAACATCTGCCGATGCCGACAACAATGACTGTTGCGCCCCCTCAAACACATCGACCATCTCCAGCGCAGCCTCGACGTCACGCCCCAACCGAAACAACCCGGCGCACTCGCGGCATTCGTCCATGCATTTATCAATCGCGGTCATTGCACGAACTCCTGATTGAAATGCGTCCCGACGATCAGCGCCCCCGCCCGACTGCTGTTAAAGAACTCGACCTGTGGCTGACTGGCGATGTAACGCTCCAGCACACACAAATAGCCTCGGAAGTTAAGTTGCGTGGCGACCCGCTGGCCGCTGCCGTCCAGCACCCAGTGCCGGGCTTGACTCACGCCGGGGCCCAACTCGCCATCGTCCCAGCCAGCGTGAGTCTTGTTCATCGGGAAGGCGAAATCGGCGCCGAACAGCGTGATACGCGCCGCACCCATTTTTACCGCCAGATCAGTGGCCGGATGAATCACGCTGCCGCCGACGTGCAATTGCGCTCGCGGATACTGTTCACGCAATGCGGCGTAGACCGGACTGGCCGAGTAGCCGCCATAGCGCTTGCCTTTCCAGGCCTGCAACAGCGCAGGATCGCTCATCGGCAAATACACCAGCGTTATGCCGTCAGACTCTTCGCACGGCAGATGACGGAAGCTGATGCGCTGATCGATGCTCACCACGATGTCAGGCACGATCCCGTGTTCACGCAGTGGCCGGTAGGCAGTATCGACACAAATGAACAGCGGGCGCTCTGCTTGAGCCCGCACTGCCGCCAGTCGCGCAAATTGACTCTCCAGTGTCGGACCGGTGCCAATCACATAGATTTCGCGCCCGGCGCAGGTGCCGAACAACTGCGCCACATCATCGTCGGCCAGCAGCACCGGCAAGCAGTCCTGCAAACGCTGCTTGATGAACGGCAACTGCGGATCGAATTCTCGGTTGTTGAAACTCAGATGCACTTCGCTGACCAGCCGATCGCGGATCTTCGCGTTGAAGTCATCGGCCAGCAGCATTTCGGCAGGCAGGGCAAAAAACGGCGTGCAGATGTCCGCCAGATCACCGGCGTAGAGCAACTCCACTCGCGGGTCTTGCAGCCATTGGCGCTGATCGATCAGTTGCAGCACCAGCGCGAACAACGCGCCATTGAGGATGTGCACATACAAACGCTCAAGTTCTGCGCGCTCCAGCAAAACCGTCGGCAGGTCGCCGAGACCAGTGCCATAAACATGTAAGCGCGGCTTGTCCTGCGGCAGGCTGGCGGCCTGGATGCGTGCTTCGTGGTCGCGATCATGGCGACTGGTGAGCTGAATCCCGGCCACGCTCAGCGTTGAGCCCAACCCTTGCGTCAACTCGGCTTGCACCGCCGTACTGTCTTCGGCTATCAGACGCTCGAACAGCGCCGGCCAGCGCTGCTGGATGACTTCGACGTTGGCTTGGAAAAATTCGCTCATGCCGCCTCGCGCTCCATTCAGGCAAAAAAATAGCGCTCAAGGTTAACCTTGAACGCTATTTTTGTATCAGGCGTTTTTGATCCGACTCAAGGACGGAAGATGATCGCCGAACCCCACGACAGACCGACACCGAAACCGCTGATCGCGATGCGCTGCCAGTCGGAATCGAGTACGTGCTTCTCAAGCAGCAACGGAATGCTCGACGACACGGTGTTGCCGGTCTCGACCATGTCCTTGAGAAACTTCTCCGGCTTGTCTTCAAAGCGTCGCGCCACAGCATCGACAATCGCCGCACTGCCCTGGTGGATGCAGAAAGCGTCGATATCGTCAGCCTTGAGGTTCGAGTCGTCGAGCAACTCGTGCAGGTGCGCCGGAACTTTGAGCAACGCGAAGTTGAACACCTGACGGCCGTTCATGAAGAACACGCCATCGGTGACTTTCAAGTGCGGTGCGCCGGAACCGTCGGTGCCGAACTTGGCCTTGCCCAGCGCCCAGGCCGGATCTTCGCCCATCCAGGTGGCGGTAGCGGCATCGCCGAACAGCATGGTGGTGTTGCGGTCTTCCGGATCAACGATCTTCGAGTACGGGTCGGCGGTGATCAGCAGTCCGTTTTTCAGACCGGCAGCTTCCATGAAGCCCTTGATCGCGTAGATGCCGTAGACGTAACCGGAGCAACCCAGCGAGATATCGAACGCGGCGACATTGGTCGGCAGGCCGAGCTTGTCCTGGACGATGGCTGCGGTGTGCGGCAAGCCTTCTTCGTCACCGTTCTGGGTGACGACGATCAGCGCGTCGATCGATTCACGTTTCAGTTGAGGATTGCTGGCAAACAGCGCATTGGCCGCTTCAACGCACAGATCCGATGTTTCCTGATCAGCGTCTTTGCGCGGCAGGAAGGCCGAACCGATCTTGCCGAGGATGAATTCTTCATCCTTCTCGAATTTTGCACCTTGTGCGTAATTGTCCACGCCGGCTACAGGAACGTAGCTCGCAATGCTTTTTATGCCAATCATTACGGCTTCCCAATAAAAAACAGCCCAATACCACCGCTCGCAAGGATTCGAGGGGCGCCGACCAACAGAAAACGGCCGCCACAACGGGCAGCCACGGGGAGCGCAAAGGGCTATCACTGGAACCGATTACCGGCCAGGCGCCATCTCCCCGATTAATACAATACAGTGAAGATGCGCGTTATGACTCACAGGTCACGCTATTTTGCCGAATCGGTTGCAGATCGGATTATTCGACCAGCGACCAGTCCAGCGGCGTGCCGCGTTTGATTGCCTGCCGGGCACGGCGGCCGAGGACGGCTTCGGTGTGCTTGGGCGGCAGACCGAGGCCAGGACGAATGGCTCGCAGGTTGTCCCCGGTAAACGGGTCACCCGCGGCCATGTCGGCGGTGATGTACAGCGAACGGCGATAGACCAGCGACTTGCGTTCAGCCTCAGTCACGCCGTAATGCACCTGACCCATGGCCTGCCAGGCACGCTCGGTTTCCAGTACCAGACTGGCCATTTCCGCCGGCTCCAGCGAGAAGCTGGCGTCCACGCCACCGGCAGCGCGGTCGAGGGTGAAGTGTTTTTCCACCACCGTCGCCCCCAGCGCCACGGCGGCTACGGATACGCCGACGCCCATTGAGTGATCGGACAAACCGACTTCGCAGCCAAACAATTCGCGCAGATGCGGGATCGTGCGCACATTGCTGTTCAGCGGAGTGGCGGGATAGGTGCTGGTGCACTTGAGCAACACCAGATCCTTGCAGCCGGCCTCGCGGGCAGCGCGCACAGCCTCATCAAGCTCGGCGATGCTGGCCATGCCGGTGGAAATGATCAGCGGTTTGCCGGTAGCAGCGACGCGGCGAATCAGTGGCAGATCGGTGTTCTCGAAACTGGCGATCTTGTAGGCCGGCACATCAAGGCTTTCAAGAAAGTCCACGGCGCTGTCATCGAACGGCGTGGAAAACGCCAGCATCCCCAGTTCTTTGGCCCGGGCAAAAATCGGCGCGTGCCATTCCCACGGCGTATGAGCTTGCTCATACAAGTCGTAGAGCGAGGTGCCCGCCCACAGGCTGCCGGGGTCCTTGATAAAGAATTCACCTTCCGACAAATCCAGGGTCATGGTCTCGGCGGTGTAGGTTTGCAGCTTCAAGGCGTGCGCCCCGGCCTTCGCCGCGGCTTCGACGATTTGCAGGGCCACATCGAGCGACTGGTTATGATTGCCGCTCATCTCGGCAATGATGAATGGCGGCGCATCGGCACCGATCAAGCGGTCGCCAATCTTGAAACTGCTCATGTGCGATGTTCCTTCAAAACCCGGGTGAACGCGCAGGCACTTTGAATGTACCCGGCGTCACGAAATACATTCAATGAGGCACGATTGGCCGGCAACACCTGAGCACTGATGGCAGTCAGTTGCGGCCAGTGCGCGGCGACAAACTCTTCACCCCGCGCCAGCAGTGCCCTGCCCCAGCCCAGGCCGAAACGCCCTTCCAGCAGATACAGCGAGACTTCGGCTTCAAAGCCGCGCAAGTCGTAGCGCAAGACACCGACCGCGCCGTCATCGGCCTCGGCAATCAGCAGCAGACGCTGGGGATTGCGCAGGCTCGCGGTCAGCCAGTTGAGATGTTGCGACCACTCGATCACCGCGCTTTGCTGCGACCAGCGCCGCACCGCTTCAGCGTTGCGTCCGTCGAACAGCAATTGCGCATCGTCAAGCGTCGCCACCCGCAGTTTGAGCACTGCCCCGGCCATTGCCGCCGCGACCCGCAACGCACCGCGTCCATCAACCAGTTGCCGCGAGCGCTCCGCCAGACTTTGCCGCAGATAGACGTTGTCGACGACAAAACCGATGGCGTCACGCAATTGCTCAACGCTGACCTGCTCACGGGCGCCCATGAACACATGAGCACCGGCTGCCGCCATGTCCTCGCCGTTGTTCTGCTGATTATTCGACACCGCGATGCAAATCGTCGGCAGCCCCATTGCCGCACGCTCCCAACTGGTGCCGCCACCGGCGCCGATAAACAGATCAGCCTCGATCATGCGCTGATAAAAATCGCTGACAAAACTGTGCAGCCGCCAATTCGGCCGCGTCTCGGCCAGCGCCTGCATCTGCGCCCATGCCGGGTTATCCGCACCGGCAACGAAATCCACTTGCAGCGCGCAGAAGTCTGCCAGCGCCAGCATTGCGTGATGCGTCTGCATCGCCGCATCGAAGCCGCCGAAATTCACCAGCACTCGCCGGGCTCGGGGTTTGATCTCGATGGCCGGGCAGTTGAACTCTTCACGCAACATCGCATAGCGCGGCCCAAGCAGCGTGCGGCACCCGTCGGGCAGCAGCGGCGCGTAGTTTTCACTGAGGCCGGACAAATTCTGATTGAGCAACAGATCGACGCTGTAATGTCGCGTCGCCAGATCATCGACGGCGGCGATACGTGGTGCCCAGCGACGCGCGGCGGTCTGCCAGTGATGATCGAGGCCGTAATGGTCGGCGATGATCCAGTCGAAATCGGCATGGCCATCCAGTTGCAAGGCCAGCGCGTCGATGTCCGCCTGCCACGGCAGCATCGATTCGATGCCTTGCTGCGGGTCTTCATCGGGGTAGAAATCAGGCAGCGCAAAGGTCTCGAAACCTTCCGCGCTCAGCGCATCAAGTCGATGCCCCGGCAAACGCCGGCAAGCGAACGCGACATGACTGCCCTGTGCGCGCAACACCCGCGCCAGCGTCAGGCAGCGGGCGATATGGCCACTGCCAATAGTCGGCGAGGCGTCGGCGCGAATCAGCACTCTCATTGCAATTCACCACCGGACTTGAGCGCGGCGTAAAGATATTCGGCACGCTTCCAGTCTTCCAGCGTATCGATGTCCTGCACCAGATGCCTTGGCAAAATCACCGGCAGGCTGGCAGGCGAATACAGCACGTCGCCGCGCAGCCATGCGTCACTGCGGCCCCAGTAAAACTGGCCGGCATCCTGAAACGCCTCGGGCAGATCCTGCGAGCGGGTATTGCGAAATTCGGGATACAACGCGGTCAGGGCGCCCTGCCCGTCGACGGTCAGTGCACGCTGCACCGGAAAGCCGAAACTGCACACCGGGAACGCAAAGGATTTCTGCGGATGCTGTTCCAGCAACTCCAGCCCCTGACGCAAATAACGCGCCTGCAACAACGGCGCCGTGGCATAGATGCAGCAGGCATAGTCGAACGGCGGCAATTGCTGCAAGGCATGCACGATCACCGCCGTAGTGCCGGTGAAATCATCGGCCAGATTCGCCGGACGCAAAAACGGCACCTGCGCGCCATGCGCCTGCGCCAACTCGGCGATTTCCTCGTCGTCGGTGCTGACCACCACTTGATCGAACAGCCCTGAATCCAGCGCCATTCGAATCGAACGGACAATCATCGGCACGCCGTCGAACGGCATCAGGTTCTTGCGCGGGATGCGTTTGCTGCCCCCACGGGCCGGGATGATTGCGACGTGGCTCAAGGGCGTTTTTCCAATAGAAACCAGGTGATGTCATCCGTCGGGAATTGCCGGTCACGGTGATACACAAAGCCGTAATCCAGCAGTTGCAGATCAGCGTAGCGATCAAGCATTTCACCAGCGAAATCGCGTTTGAACAGCTTGCCGCTGTTGCCGCGATAGGACACCTCGACCGGCGCCGGGTTGTAATACTCGGCGATCAGGATGTAGCGCTGGCTCAGCTCATAAAGCTGCGCATAGGCGGTCGGCAGCAACTCAGGCGCCAAGTGGATCAACACGCCTTTGCTCAGGGTCAGGTCGTAGCTGCGCTCGCGGGGAAAGTCGAACAGCGAGCCGTGCCAGATCTGCGCGATGTCCAGCGCTCGCGCCTGGGCGCAGGCACTTTCGTTGATCTCGACGCCGAACAGCTCGCATTGCGGCAACAACTGATGCAACGCCTGCAAGTTATTGCCGGCATTGGTGCCCAGTTCCACCAGACTGTCGATGCGCCCGGCCCGGCTCAGCGCCTTGGCGAACAACGCCAGATTGGCCGCGACCAGCGGCTGGCCGATATTGCGGTCAACGTACTGGTTGCCGAAATCGCCCTGCCAGAATTGTTCCTGCTCGCTCAGATCACGCATTGCCGTTTTCCATCCACCGCCGCAGCGGCATTTACTCGGTCAACCGTCGCAGTTGCTCGACCACATAGTCCTGCTGCTGATCGCTCAGCAACGGAAACAGCGGCAGGCTGATCGCTTCGGCGTAATAACGCTCGGCTTCGGGGAAGTCTCCCTCGGCGAAACCCAGGTCACGATAGTAGGGCTGCAAATGTAGCGGAATATAGTGCAGATTCACCCCGACCCCGGCCGCACGCAAGCCTTCGAACACCTGCCGGTGACTGAGGCTGACGCGTTCGGTCTGCAAGCGCACCACGTACAGGTGCCACGCCGAATCGGCTTCTGGCTGAGGACTGGGCAACGTCAGCGGCAAGTACGTCAGCAGGCTGTTGTAACGCGCTGCCAGTTCACGTCGACGCTCGATGAACTCGTCCAGTTTGCTCAACTGTGAAAGACCCAGCGCAGCTTGCAGATCGGTGATCCGGTAGTTGAAGCCCAGTTCGATCTGCTGGTAATACCAAGGGCCATGACTGGGCTCGGTCATCTGCTGCGGATCGCGGGTCATGCCATGGCTGCGCAGGCGTTGCAGACGCTCGGCCAGTTCGCGGCGATTGGTCAGCACCATGCCACCTTCGGCGCTGGTGATGATCTTCACCGGATGAAAGCTGAACACGGTCATCGCCGCGAACTCGCCGCAGCCCACCGGACGCCCGGCGTAACTGGCGCCAACCGCGTGCGAGGCGTCTTCGATCACAGTGAAGTTGTAGCGCTCGGCCAGCTCGGCGATTTTGCGCATGTCGCAGCTCTGCCCGGAAAACGCTACCGCCACCAAGACTTTCGGCAGCTTGCCGTCCTGTTCAGCCTGATCGAGTTTGGCTTCGAGGGCGAACGCATCGAGGTTCCAGGTCAGCGGATCGATATCGACAAAATCAACTTTGGCGCCGCAGTAACGCCCGCAATTGGCCGAGGCCAGAAAGGTATTTGGCGTGGTCCACAAACGGTCGCCCGGACCGAGGCCCGCCGCCAGGCAGGCAATGTGCAGCGCCGCCGTGGCATTGCACACCGCCACGGCGTAATCCGCCTGACAACGTTCGGCCATCGCCTGCTCGAAGCGTTCGATGGTCGGCCCCTGGGTCAACCAGTCGGACTGCAACACCTCGACCACCGCGTCGATATCGGCCTGATCAAGGCTTTGCCGACCGTAGGGAATCATGCCGAGAGATTCGCGTGCAGGTCGGCGATCTGCCCGACCGAGAGGAACTGCGGATTAGTGTCGGAGCGATATTCGAAATCTTCGCTCACCGGCCGGCCCTGCTCCCCCAGTTTGTCGACGGCAAAATCGACATCGACGCTGGTGAAGCGGATCGACGGCTGGATGGTGTAGTGGTCTTCGAACTCCAGCGTCATCCGCGCATCGTCCAGCGGCACCATCAGCTCATGCAGTTTTTCGCCCGGACGAATCCCGACGTTTTTATGCGGCAGATGCTCGGCCATGCCCAGCGCCAGATCGACGATGCGAATCGACGGAATTTTCGGCACAAACACTTCGCCGCCGTGCATCCGCGCAAAGCTGTCGAGAACGAACTGCACGCCGTGATCCAGGGTGATCCAGAACCGTGTCATGCGCTCATCAGTGATCGGCAACTCAGTGGCGCCGTCAGCAATCAGCTTGTTGAAGAACGGCACCACAGAACCGCGCGAGCCGGCGACGTTGCCGTAGCGCACCACGGCAAAACGGGTTTGCTGCTCGCCGGCAATGTTGTTGGCGGCGACGAACAATTTGTCCGAGAGCAACTTGGTCGCGCCGTACAGATTGATCGGGCTCGCGGCCTTGTCGGTGGACAGCGCCACAACCTTTTTCACGCCGTTGTCGATGGCGGCGGCGATGATGTTCTCCGCGCCATTGACGTTGGTGCGAATGCATTCGGTCGGGTTGTATTCCGCCGCCGGCACTTGCTTCAACGCCGCTGCATGGACCACGTAGTCGATGCCACGCATGGCCTGACGCAGACGGTCAGCGTCACGCACGTCACCGATGAAGTAACGCATGCACGGCGCATTGAACGTCTGCTGCATTTCGTATTGCTTGAGCTCATCGCGGGAGAACACCACCACGCGCTTGGGCTGGTATTGCTCCAGCAAGCGACGGATGAAGTTGCGCCCGAACGAGCCAGTGCCGCCGGAGATGAAAATCGATTTACCGTTGAACATGTGCTGATTCCTGTTCCCTGTCCGACTGACTCAAGCGAGCAACTGTGACCAGTTGATCGGCGCGTCTGCTCCCAAGGTAAAACCCTTGCCGGTCGAGGCCAGATTGGCGTTATAAGCCGCATCTTGCGCAAAAACAGCGCTCCATTTTTCACGCAATGCAGCCAGCGACTCAGGCGCTTTCGGCAACTCGCCGGTATGTAGCACCTGCACCTGCGGCGTCCACACCGTGAGGTAACCGGCCTGTCCCGCCTTGAGGCACAGATCTACATCGCTGAAGGCGTCGGCGAAGATTCCCTCGTCCAGGCCGCCAAGCGCGTCAAACAGTTCTTTGCGCACCATCAGGCACACCTTCGACACAGCCGAATAGTTCTGCTCGACTGCCAGGCGCTGCATGTATCCCTCGGCGGAATGTTTCTCGCCGATGAAGGCCGAACCTACACCATCACCAAACCCGAGAATCAAACCGGCCTGCGAGACTTTGCCGTCGCGGTCCACCAGCTTCGCACCCACGATGCCTACTTCCGGACGCAAGGCATGATTGAGCAACGATTCAATCCAGTTCGGGTTGACCACCTCACTGTCCGCAGCCATCAGCACCAGGCATTCGCCTTTCGCCTCTTGGCTGGCAGCATTGAACAGCGCCGCGTCAGTCAGCGGTTTATCGGCATGCAGGACACGGACCCTGGTGTTCTGCAATGTACCCAGCCAGTCGTTGACGTCAGCCGACTGATTGGGATTTGCCGCGATCAATACTTCATAGCGGGTATACCGGGTTCTGAGCAGGACGCCTTCCAGGCAACGTTGCAGTGCCGGGAGATCGTCGCCAGCAGGCAAGACGATCGAGACCAGAGGTTGCTCGGCATGACGGTAGTCGACTTGATAGGTGCCAGGTACCGCTGAAGTGACCTTGGCCTTGTAGCCGCGATTACCCAGATGGCGTAACAACGCCTGACGCTCATGAGCGTTTTCCTCCAGCACCGGCGCCTGGGAAATCAGCAACGGTTCGTCGAGGTGCGCCAGACCGCCGAGCCCGCCACGCTCAATGATGCGCAGGAGCAAATCGAATTCCAGGGCTTTGCTGAAGTCCGCCTGATAACCACCGACCTCAAGCAGAACATCCCGACGGATCAGCCAGTGACGAGCCATCAGGGACGGAACGCTTTGCAGCAGATCAAGGTTGAAGCCCGGACGGAACATATCAACCAGTGCCCCCTTGTCGGTGCGCTGGATTTCATCGGTAGCAACCGCGCGAATGCCTTCGGCAGACATCAGCTCAAGGCTCGCCCGCAACAATCCGCCCGCAGTGAACTCATCACCTGCCTGAGCCAGCAGCAGCCAGTCGCACGGTGACTGGCTGGCGCTCTGATTCAATTTGTCGACGAGATTACCCGGCGTGACGCGAACAAAGTGCAACGTGTTCTGCGCAGTGGTCGCCGCTGGCGCTTCACCCGTGGTGAAAACCACAATCCTGAACGCTTTGCAGTGCCCCTCGAGCAAGCTGTCCAGAGTCACCTGCAACTTATCGATATCGTTGTCCAGATCCAGCAGGAAAACACCAAAGTGCGGACCGCCACCGTTGGCGGCCAGATGCCGGGCAATCGATTCGATGTGTTCAACCGCAGGCTCGCGTGTTGCCAGCCACTTGAGCAGGCGACCGGACTGCATCCTGTCGAACACTGCGTGGTGATCATCGGCGGTCAGTGTCGCGAGGCGTGCGATCCACTCGTGCATCGCTTGCGCCTCGTCCTCATCACCCAGCGACTCCAGTTGAGCCGCCAGACGATTGATAACCGTACGGTTGAAAGCATTCAGATCATGCGCCTGCCACAAACGGTCCAGCACGCTTTCCGGCGTGTCGTTGTTGCGCGCTTGCAGCAAGTGCGCCTGGCGAGTCCATATGCCTTCAAGTCCTTCCAGCTGAATGCGTCCGGCCGGCATGGCGTGCAGCATGAATTCAAACTGCTCGAGACGATCAAAGAATGGCTGGTTGTAAAACGGCATTTCAACGTATTGCAGCGGCCCGAAACGACGATCCGGGATTTTCAGCGACTGATTCCAGGTGGACTGGAAAATCAGCTCTGCGGTCAAGGCTCGCCCGGATTGCAGACTGTCGACCATCGCCTCGAAACTTTGCAGGGCAAACGCTTTGCCCTGCTCCGCATCAAGCCCTTCAATGCCAGTGGGCAATGATGCGAGGAATTCGGCAAAGCCTTCCCGCTCGGCGACCGACTTGGCGTCGATATAAGTCAGCGAGTGATACACCTCAGTGCTGTGCTCGGAGTCACCGTAGTTGATCTCGCGCACAACATAAGGCATCGGCAGGATGCGTGCCTTGGCGCTCGCCAGCAGGAAGTAGACGTGACCGATTTCCTGCCATTGAAAACTGGTCCCGGGCGGCAGCGACGAGTGCCACTTCTTGATCAGATCGGTACGGCATACCGCGTAGAACGGAGGAATGTACTGACTCATGTAATCGACAACTCGATCCTGAGCCCGCTCGGACGAATAATCCTCCTGAACCTTCTTGTCCCGGCGGTAGTAACTCACGCTGCCGGCAAGTGCCAGGTACATCAGGCAATAACCGTGACACATGCCGTAGTCCGGGTTCGCCTGCAGGAAGCCCACTGACTCGAACAGCGAGTCGTGCAGGATGAAGTCGTCGTCGGCAGCCAGCACCATATACGGCGTTGTCACCAGTTCCACACCATAGGCCAGCTTGGCCTGCATTCCCCAGTAAGCAAACTGCGGAACGTGATGGTAATCGACTGAAGAAAAATCGCCTTCAGCCCGCTCGGTAGTAGAGTCCAGCACCATGATCTTGCAGGGCAAACTGCTGTAATACTTTACCGCCCGGCGTAAAAACGCAGGCCGGTTATGAGTAAACAGCACCACGGTCAACAGCTCGTTGAGCGGCAGCGCTTGTTCAGAACTGTACTTGCCTTGCATAACTTCTCTCCACAACCGGCGACTGGCCGAGATAACGCTTTGATGATGTTGCGAATTAACGAACGCGACGCAGATAGCCGTCCGGCGCCACGGTGATCAGCAGCTTGTTCTGCAACTGCTGGTCGATCTCGAAATCCTGGTTCTCTTCGAGGTATTTCCACACCGCGGTTTTCGGGTTATCGCCCGGGCCCCATGGACGATCCGGGAAGAAATCCGCCGGCATGTCTTCGACCACGGTGTCCATCACCACGCAATAGCTGTCGACCGAAACCAGCGGCGCGTAAAGGCGCAGCTCTTCGAGGACGTGATCGTGGGTGTGGTTGGAGTCGAGTACCAGAATGACTTTCTTGCCTTTGGCCGCAGCCTGCACCTGCGCGGCGATGCCGGCGTCGATGCTCGAACCTTCGATCATCTTGATGCGTTTGGCCATCGGGTGGCTTTCGATCGCTTCACGGTTGTGCGGACGAATATCGAGGTCGATCCCCAGCACTTCGCCGTGGCCCTGCAGCTCCAGCAACGAGGCGTAATAGATGATCGAGCCGCCATGGGCGATGCCGCACTCGATGACCAGATCCGGCTTGACCTGCCAGATGATCTCCTGCATCGCCATCATGTCTTGTGGCAGCTGGATGATCGGACGGCCCATCCACGAGAAGTGGTAGCTGTATTTGTGCTTGGCCGATTCATTGAAGAAATCACGGGCCAGGCCGGTGAGTTTCTGGTCGTCACCTTGCTGGGCAATCTGTTCCCGGCACTCGGCTTCGAAAGCTTGGTTGATGCTGTTGTCGGTCATTTTCAAAATCTCAAGGGTCACTGGAACGAAGCGCTGTCGACGGCGTGATAGACATAACGTCCATCGGTCATCCGCTTGATCTCTTCGAGGTAATTGGAATTCATCACAAACAGGTTGGCGCCTTCGGGCAAGGCGTCCATCGCCTCTTGCGGCGAGGACACCCGCACGCCACTCAGCGGCAGATAACGCCCTTGCTTGGCCGGGTTGATGTCCACCACCCGATCCACCGCCACGCCTGCGCGTTGCAGGAACAGCGAATAGATCACGCCTTTGGACGAAGCGCCCCAGATCGCCGAACCCTGACCGGGTGCGGACTGAATGATCTGCACCGCCCGGTCGAGACTGGCAGTGAAATCGTCGGGCAGCGTCAGGCGTGGCACCGGCTGTTCCGGGGTCAGGCGCAATGTGGCCAGATCGGCAACGATGTACAGGTACTGGCCACCGAACAGGTGACCGGCCTCATGCACGGTGCCGAACATCCGGCGCAGGTCATCGAGGCGGAAATAATTGACGTGTTCGTAGAACAGGTCGAACCAGGCTTTGTGTTCGAGAATCCAGTCGAAGCACGGCACTTCGATGTAGATCTGCCCGCCCTGATTGGCTTCGGCGATTACCGCGAGGAAACTCACCGGGTCCTGAATATGTTCCAGCACATGGCGCAGGACGATGGCGTCCGCCGCCAGACCGAGGCCACGGGTGAACGGCGCCTTGATCACATCGGCGTTGTCACCTTCGTACGCCGGGTCGATGCCGGTGATCGAGTAGCCAAGGCCTTTGAGCAACTCAAGGAAGTAGCCCTTGCCGCAGCCGACTTCGATCAGCTCCTGGCCTTTGAAATGCCTGGCGATGATCCCTTCAACGTCGCTCAGATGCTTCTGGAACTGGCCGGAATGCGCCTGCTCGTTCTGATAGTCAGCGTCATAGCTGAGCTTGTCGGCGTCAAACGCGGCATTGAAGATAAGGCCGCTGCGCTCGTCCTGCACCAGCAGCATGTCGGCACTGGCCGAGGCCTGCGCCGATTGCGCGTCGGCAAAGGTCCGGTTCTGCAGCACCGGCAGGTCGGTGACCCGATACAACTCGTGCCTCATTGCGACTCTCCCAATAACTGTTGCAAGCGCTCGGTCACCGCCCAGAACGCCAGCGGTTCGTGGGTCGGATACGGGTAGTGGCCGAGGTTCAGATGCAGGCTCGCGCCGCGTTCGCGCAGACGCTGTTCGACCAGCGCACGCACCGACACCGGTTGGCCGCTGGCGCAGTTGATCACGCCAGCGAAATCACGCTGCTGAAGAATGCTGGCGAGATGACCGGCAGCGGTTTCAATCGCCAGAAAATCGCGCAACTGCTCACCGGCAGACATGTTGAACGACGGCTCGCCGGCATCGATTGCCCGGTCCAGCGCCGCCAGCAGGCTGCTGGGATTCTGCCCTTCGCCATGCAGGTAAAACAGCCGCGCCCATTGCAGGGTGAACGGCTGCTCTTGCGCAAGGTTCTGCAAAAACAGATGCAAGGTGTGCTTGGCCAGACCGTAAGGATTGCTCGGCCGTGGCTCAGTGCTTTCGCTGAGTGGGCCGCTCTGCATGCCATATTCGAAACAGGTGCCCGTGACCAGGACTTGCTTTACACCCGCCTCGACTGCGCTTTTGATAAAGCGGTAATCAGCCATCAGGTTGTGTTCGAAGTGGAACAGCGCCCGATAATTCGGCAACCCTGGCCAGGCCAGATGAGCCAACGCATCGCAACCGTCAGTCAACGCCGCCACGTCCAGATCGGCAGCGTGAATATCCGCCGAGATGAATTCGACGTCATTGATCCACGGCATGCTCGCCGCGGTTTCGACGTTGCGTGCCACCGCTCGCACCGCACAGCCGCGCGCCAGCAACGCCGCGACCAGATGCCGACCGACGAAGCCTGTGGCTCCGGTTACCAGAACCTTCACAGCACTTTCAACTCAGGCACGGCGATCACGAAGCGACCGTCCCACTGACGTACCTGCGCCAGTTGCTGACTGACTTCGTGCAGCAGGTTCCACGGCAACACCAGCACGTAATCCGGTTTTTCGATATCGATCTGCGCAGGCGCCACAATCGGAATGCGGCTGCCCGGCAGAAACTTGCCTTGCTTGTGCGGATTGGCATCGGCCACCCATGCCAGCAAGTCGGGTTTGACCCCGGCGTAGTTGAGCAAGGTGTTGCCCTTGGCCGCCGCGCCGTAACCGACCACACGTTTGCCGTCGGCCTTGGCCTGCAACAAAAAGCGCAGCAACTCATGTTTGATACGTTCGGCAGCAGGCGCGAGGCTCGCGTAATACTCGGGGGTTTTCACACCGGCATCGAGTTCAGCCTGCAACTGTTGCTGCACTGCCGGTTGAATGGCGCGGCGTTCACCGTCCTTGCGCTGCACGAACACCCGCAGCGAACCACCGTGGGTGCTCAACTGGCTGACGTCGAACACTTCCAGACCATTGCGCTCGCACAGGGTTTGCACAGCGGTCAGCGACAGATAGGAATAGTGCTCGTGATACAGCGTGTCGAACTGCGCGCCCGCGATCAGCGTCAGCAGTTGCGGGAATTCGAAGGTGGCTACGCCAGTCGGTTTGAGCAACGTCGCGAAACCGCCAAGGAAATCATTGATGTCCGGCACATGCGCGAGCACGTTATTGGCGGCCATCAAGTCCGCGCCCCAGCCTTCGCTTTTGAGCTGCGCGGCAGTCTCGCGACCGAAGAACAGCTCACGAATCTCCAGGCCTTTTTCCCGCGCCGCTTGTGCGGTGCTGCGGGTTGGCTCGACGCCCAGACAGGCAATGCCGCGCCCGGCGACGTACTGCAACAGGTAACCATCGTTGGCGGCGACTTCAACCACGCGGCTGTCGGCGGTCAGACCGAAGCGCTCGACCATCTCGGCGACGTAACGCTCGGCATGCGCCAGCCAGGTGCTGGAGAACGAACTGAAGTAGGCGTACTCCGCGTCGAACAGGCTGTCGGCACTGGTGTAATCCTCGGTCTGCACCAGCCAGCATTGCTGACACACGGCGACCTTCAGCGGCACCCATTGCTCGGCCTGCTCCAGACGATCGGCATGCACATAGGCGTTGGACGGCGGCGAAGTCCCGAGGTCAATCAGCGGCAGACTCAGCGGTGCGGCGCACCCACGGCAGTTCATAGACGCACTCCAGCAAAGTGTTGATCGAGCGCAGGATGGCTGGAATCACGCGCTGACAAATTATTGACAGGCAACGGCCAGGCAATCGCCAGCCGTGGATCGTTCACCGACAGGCCGGCTTCGTGCTCCGGCGCGTAATCGGCGCTGTGCAGATAGAGCAATTCGGCGTCTTCGGTCAGCGTCTGAAAACCGTGGGCGAACCCGGCCGGAATCAGCAGGCTGCGACCGTCGCCGGCCTTCAGGTGCTCGGCGTGCCAGTGCAGAAAGGTTGCAGAGTCCGGACGCAGATCCACCGCCACGTCCCACACCTCACCGCGCAGGCAGGTGATCAGTTTGGCTTCCGGTGCGTTGGCATTCTGATAATGCAGACCGCGCACGCTGCCCTTCTCGCGAGTGCAGGAGTGGTTGATCTGGCAAATATGAAACTCGCTGCCAAACGCACTCAGGCTGCCTTCGCAGAACAGCCGGGCGAAGTGCCCGCGCTGATCTTCGAAGCGCTTGTGCTGGACGCTGAACAGTCCGGCCAGCGGCAGCGCGTGCAAGGAAAACTCACTCACAGCGCGCCTCGATACAGGTTCAATTGGCCGAGGGTCACGGCGCGCATGTCATCGCCGTTCTGCCACGCCAGATGCCAGTCGAGGGTCTGGGTCAGACATTGTTCCAGCGACCAGCGCGCTTGCCAGCCGAGCAGTTGCCGGGCGCAGCTGCTGTCCAGACGCAGCAGGCCAGCCTCATGCAGTTCACTCGGTTCGATGCGCAAACCACGGGCCTGCGGCCAGCGATTGGCGAGCAGTTCGACCACTTCACCGACGCTGCACATGTCTGCCTCGCTCGGGCCGAAGTTCCACGCACCCGCATACTCCGGGCCTTGTTCGTAGAGACCGGCGGCCAGTTGCAGGTAACCGGCCAGCGGCTCCAGCGCGTGTTGCCACGGGCGCACGGCTTGCGGATAACGCAGCGTCACCGGTTCATCGGCGGACCAGGCTTTCAGCACATCGGGAATCAAGCGTTCCGGGGCGAAGTCACCGCCGCCCAGCACGTTGCCGGCGCGGGCGGTGGCCAGGGCCAGACCGTGTTCGGCGTACTTCTCCGCCGGGAAAAACGATGCCGCGTAAGACTGCGCCAATAGTTCGCAGCACGCCTTGCTGCTGCTGTAAGGATCGTGTCCGCCGAGGGCTTCGTCTTCGCGGTACGGCCACAGCCATTCCTTGTTGGCGTAAACCTTGTCAGTGGTGACCAATACGCAGGCGCGCACGCAGCCGACCTGACGAATCGCTTCAAGCAGATTCAGGGTGCCCATGACGTTGCTGGAGTAAGTGCCGAGCGGATCGCGATAGCCTTCCCGCACCAGCGGTTGAGCCGCCAGATGCAGGACGATCTCCGGCTCGGTGTCGGCGATGATCTCAAGCAAGGCGCCCAGATCACGCAAATCGCCGCGCTGATCGTTGATGCCTTCATGTACGCGCGCCAGTTCGAACAGGCTCGGCTCGGTCGAAGGATCGAGGGAAAAACCGCTGACTTGCGCGCCGAGGCTTTGCAGCCACAGGGTCAGCCAACTGCCTTTGAAACCGGTATGTCCGGTGACGAGGACGCGTTTGCCGCGCCAGAAATCCGCACTCAGGCCCATTGCTTCCATGGGGCCTCCCCGCTCAGCCACAGCGCTTCGAGATGATTCTTGTCGCGCAGGGTGTCCATCGGGTGCCAGAAGCCTTCGTGTTCGAAAGCTTTCAACTGTTCATCCTGGGCCAACTGCGCCAAGGGTTCAGCTTCCCAGGTGGTTTCATCGCCAGCGATGTACGGCAACACTTTCGGCGACAGCACAAAGAAGCCACCGTTGATCCAGCCGCCATCACCACGAGGCTTTTCGGTGAAACCGAGCACCTGATCGCCCTGACGTTCAAGGGCGCCATACCGACCCGGTGGCTGCACGGCGGTGACGGTCGCCAGACGGCCGTGAGCTTTGTGGTAATCCACCAGTTGCGCGATGTTGATATCGGAAACGCCGTCGCCGTAGGTGAAGCAGAACGCCTCTTCATCCTTGAGATAACGGCTGGCACGCAGCAGGCGGCCACCGGTCATGGTTTCCTCACCGGTGTCGATGAGGGTGACGCTCCACGGCTCGCTGTAGTTCTGGTGCACATCCATGCGGTTGTTGCGCATGTCGAACGTGACGTCGGAAGTGTGCAGGAAGTAGTTGGCGAAGAAGTCCTTGATCGCGTAGCCCTTGTAGCCCAGGCAGATCACGAAGTCGTGAATTCCGTGCGCGGAATACTGCTTCATGATGTGCCAGAGAATTGGCTTGCCGCCGATCTCGATCATCGGTTTGGGCTTGAGGTGCGACTCTTCACTGATGCGCGTGCCGAGGCCACCCGCCAAAATTACTGCCTTCATCGTCTCCCCTCTCGCTCGTCACAGGGCTGCGCAGGGCTTTCTTGAGCTGTGCGAGCCTTCTGGCTAAACCTTTTGCCGCTGCGGGCGCTGCTGAGCGCTCGTTTTATGGCGATTTGAGGGGTACTTGCAGGAAACGCGCCAGCTCGGCAAGCCCTGCGTCCGGGGCACAAAGGCACATGAAAAAAGGGATGAATCCCTCAGCGGATTCATCCCTTTCATTGAGCCATATCAATGGGTTGAACGATTACCCGAACATGGCGAACGCATCACCACTGGTTGGCAGATCATAGACCTGGCCGTCGGCGGTCTGGATATGCTCGATGGTGTTGAAGCCCGCGTACCAGTCCGCCAGTTTCACGCCGTTGTCCGGCACACCACTGCCGGTGTCATTGGCACTGTGCAGATAGGCGTCGTTACCGATGCGGGTCACGCTCAACTGACCGGCATTGGCGATGGTGTTGAGGATCAGAGTGTCGTTCATGTCCAGCCCTTCATCCTGAATCGTCACCAGCCCGGTGGTGTTCACCACGTAGGTATCATCGCCATATCCACCATAAGCACTGACGCCGGAAAGCGCCTGGCTGGAGAAATTGATGATCAACTGGTCATCGCCCTGCCCGCCAAAGGCAACCCCGCTTCCCAGCGTGATCGTGTCATTGCCGTCATCGCCACTGGCCCAAGTGAACAGGTCGTTGCTGGCAGCGACGATGACATCATTGCCCGCGCCGCCTGAAAGCGTATCCGACTGCCCTGCAGCATCCTGCCCGGACGCCAGACCGCCGTAGATATGGTCATTGCCATCGCCGCCCTGAATCTGGTCGTCGCCCGCACTGCCCTCCAGAATGTTGTCGTCCGAATTGCCTTCAAGGGAGTCATTGAACTGACTGCCGCGCAGGCCTTCGATATCAATGTAAACGTCATAAAGAGCAATGCCGCTCTGCGGGCCCCAGTTGAGCGAGGCGCTCAAACCTTCAGTGCTGTCGCCGTAGCTGACGATGTCGATACCGGCACCACCTTCGAAATGATCACCACCCGCACCACCGTACAACACATCATTGCCGGCGCCGGAGACGATGGTGTTGCTCTCGTCATTGCCGTAACCGGTGAAGTCGGCAGTCCCGGTATACGTCAGGTTTTCAATGAACGGATCAAGGTGCATCGCGGACAGACTGGTGTACAGATGATCGGTTCCGCCTCGGAAATCACCCTCCTCCTCAATAGTCACTCCGGCGCTATTGATGGTGTAGATATCGTCCCCGCCACCACCCGCGACAGTCACGCCAGCGACATTGACGGTGTAGTGGTCAGCGCCCGATGTACCGATGACTTTTTCCACGTTGCGCAGTGTGTCGCCCTCTGCGTTGACGCCATCACCGCCGATCAGCAGGTTGACGGAATCAAAGGCGGATCGATAATTGACGGTGTCGTAACCAGCGGCACCATCAACGATCATCGAACCTTGATGACGATAAATCACGTCATCGAAGTTCGAACCCTGAATCGCTTCAATGCCAGTGAAAGTGTCGCCATAAGCGATGGTCAGACCGTCGAAGTTGCTGAAGTCCTCGACCCGCACACCCTCAAGGCTGTCGCTGTAGCTGACCGTGTCGAAGCCATCGCCACCGACAAAGTGATCGGCACCCGCGCCGCCCCACAGCCAGTCATTACCGGCACCGCCAATGATTTCGTTGTCACTGGCATTGCCGTAACCGTTGAAATCGCCGGTACCGGTGAAAGTCAGCTTCTCGATGAACGGGTCCATCTTGATGGTATTGAGGCTGGTGCGCAGCTCATCGTAGCCAAGATGATCCTCCTCGATGATCGTCACGCCCTCGCCGTCGACGATGTAAACATCATCACCGGCGCCGCCCTCCAGCGTCACACCCGCCACCGAACTGGTGAACGTATCGTTATGAAAACTACCGAATACTTTCTCCACTCCAATCAGGGTATCGCTCTTGCCATCGGGGCCGGTGACCGTAGCCACACCGCCGCCAAACTCGACATTGATCCCCGAGGACATTGCGTAATAGTTCGCCGTGTCAAAACCTTCACCGCCATCCAGTACGTCTGATCCTGCGCTGCCCAGCAGTAAATCATCCGACTCCAGTCCATAGAGTTGGTCATTATCGTCGGTGCCCAACAGGACATCCGCTTCACTCGTTCCATTTACGACAGCCATTTGCGTCTTCCTTGTGTTGTTGTTGAAACCGGATCTTCCATGGGGGCGATGCAAACCGAGGCAGCACCGCCGCCCCGTCCATACACCCGCAGGCAAACAAACGAATAACGGGGTATCGACTGAAGAAATCCAAAGCTTGAGGCTGGCGGGAGAAATCTCTGCTGATCGATGTAAGTACGTATTTCAAAGTACAAAAAAAGGCGACCCGAAAAGGTCGCCTTTTTTGATTCGTCTGAAGCCGATCAGTCGGCCAGCCAGCCATATTCCCAGTAGCGCAGGTTATCGCCGCGCAGCACGTAATCGCGCAGCACCACCTCCCGCAAATCATCCCCCATGCGATAGCTGGCATCCGGGTCAGACAGGTGCATGCGAATTGCCTGCAACCATTCATCCGTGGTGTTGGTCTTGACGCGAGTGCACGGCAGGTAGCCGCGATACGCCTCAGTGTCGGTACAAACCACCGGAAAACCACAAGCACCGTACTCAAGCAGGCGCAGGTTGCTCTTGCAGTCGTTGAATATGTGGAACTCAAGCGGTGCCAGCGCCAGGTCAAGGTTGAGGCTTGCCAGTTTCGCCGGATACACGTCGAGCGGGATCACCCCGTGGAACTCGTGCATGTATGGCCGCAGATCATCCGGGCACATGCCAAAAAATACCCAGTCGACCTCATTGGCCAGTTCGCGGACGACATCAGCGATTACCGCCAGGTCACCGTGATGACTGGTGCCTCCACCCCAGCCAACTCGCGGCTTTTTCGAGGTACGACGCTGACTGCGCAAGTTGCTCCACAAATCCTTGGCCAACATGTTCGGCACGACACGAATGTCGTGATGCATGTCCGACAGGACGTTGGCCAGCGGCTGAGTGGAAACGACCACGCGATCACACAGCCCGATTGCGCGACGCACCATGCGCTCCATGTCCTGCTTGCTCGGCATGTTGCGGATGTGCGCATTGCGATGCGGGACGTCGATGACATAGTCATCGAGTTCGTAGATTCGCCGCGCGCTGAAGTATTTTTTCAGCGGTGGAATTTCATCGATGGCGAGTTCCGAATAACGGCCTTGCAGAACAATCACATCGGGGGACTGGCGCTCGATATCAATGATCGATGGCAAACCGTAGCAAATGCGCCCTTCAATTCTGTTTGCCGCCTCCAGCTCGATCATCGGCTGGCTCATGCGGTAATGACCAATGGCCGAGGCATTGATTGGCACGACCAGTACATTGGGCAGCCGCGCCTTGGAAAACGGACTCCAACCGGTACGCAGACCCGGCTCAATACTGAAGCAGGTTGCACCAACACCCTGTAATGCCAGGTTGACGTTATAGGCTGGATCACGCGCTATAAGTGGCAGCCAGCGCTGGTAAAACGTGTCCAGTTCCTCGACGTGCACTTGCTCATCTTCCTGCGTCGCCGCCGAGCTAGGCCGCGCGCCTACTGCAAGCGTGGCATAGGGATTCCATACCACCAGATAACCTTCCTGGCCGACTCGCAGACATAGATCCGCGATATTGAGCGATTGTTTGAGGTGCTGCTCGTCGAGTTTCCCGACAGCCTCGAAGACCGTCTTGCGGACCATCAGGCAGTCACCGCCCACTGCGCTCAGATCATGTACCGCCTGCAGGCGGAACATGTAGCCGTCAGACTGCATCGGCTGACCATAAAATGGCAGCCCCACCGGCCCTTGCAATCCAAGAATCAGACCGGCGTGCAGCACACATCCATCCGGGTTGAACAACCTCGCACCCACCACACCGACCTCAGGGCGCTGCGCATGATTGAGCAGTTCGTCCAGCCAGTCCGCCTGGGTGATCACCGCAAAAGAATTAAGCATCACCACATATTCGCCGCGTGCCTGGCCTACCGCAAAATTGTACAAGGCCGCCGCATTACCTTTTTGCGGGAAGCTCAAAACGCGAATCCGGTCGCCGCCCAACTGCGCCATGCCATCCAGCCACGCCAACGCTTCAGCGCTTTCACTGCCATTGTCGACCAACACCAATTCATATTCGGTGTAGGCCGTCTTCTCCAACAGGGTTTCGACACAGCGCTGCAAGGCGGCGGTCTGATCCCGGGCGGTAATAATGACCGAGACCAGCGGCCGCAGGGCATGATGATAGTCGACACGATTGAGCAGCTCAGTGCTACCGCGACGAATCTCGTGGGCAATGCCCAGACGCTGCAAATGCGCTTCGAGCACGCGTGGGTTTTGCGCCACCACACCGGGTTCGGCCAGCCACGCGGACAGATCGAATTTCGATTCCAGCAACACTTCGGCGATGTGACCGATGACCTGTATGCCCTCGCTCTCGACCATGCGCAACAACACATCATGGGGGGCCAGCTCGGCGAACGCAGGATCAAACCCGCCGAGCGCCAGAAACTGCTCGCGCTTGAACGCCAAGGCACGTCCGACATAAGGATAACTGCGCATCAGATCCAGATTGAAATCCGGCTTGAATGCAGGCTCTACCGATTCGCCGCCACGCAGGCTGCCTTCATCGCTGTACAGACACGTCAGCGATGAGAAACGGGCAATTCGCTCGGCCATGACCAACAATGCCGGCACTACCGGGCGATCGCCGGCCTGCAACAGGTAGAACCAGTCCGCGCCCTCCAACTGCGGCAACAGTGCGTTGATCTGCTCCAGGCCGTCATCCTGCAACGGCATGCGGAACACTCGCCCATCCAGTTGCGCCTCAGTACAGGAAGCGGACAACACCAGAATCAGCTCAGGCAAATAATCCTGGGCAGCCAGCGCTTCCAGCGTGCGTTCGAGACCATCCTGTCTGCCCAACCCATCAATGATGATCGGTACGATTCGGGGTTGGTGCGACCAACCGGCAAGGGTTTCCGGCAGCAACTTGCGCTGCCCTTCGGTGAGCACCCGACACTCCAGCCACTGCGCATAAAGTTCAGCAAAACTGAAGCTGTCGACACCGACCGCCCATTCCTGACGACTTTGCTTGGAACCCAGAGTGCGGCTCAGGGGAAGTTCTTCCCAAACCCTCGGTAATTCATCAGCCTTGGTCAAGGGAATGTAGCGAACCCATCCCTGTGCAGGCGCGGACTCACCGCTTCGAACCTTGAGCATTTGCGAGATCCACTCTCGCTCGACCTCAACCGCATCCTTCATCCGCTGTTGCGCGCTCAGTCGCTCTGGATAGAGTCGCTCGGCGCTCAGCACATTGTTGGACACCGCCAGATTGCCGCGCCGTAACAGACAGACATACAGGGCAAAATCCAGGGTCGCCACGAAGCAGCAACCCTCTTCAGTCAATGCCGGCAGCAGCTCGACGATATCGGCACGCCGGAACAAGGCGTTGCTGAATCCGCCGAGAACGTTGACCGGGAATTTTTCAAATATACCCAGCAGATCGTCACCCTTGAGCAAGCCGCTGTAAGGTGACAAAGAGGTGTTTTCCAGACGCCCGGGCAAGATGATGTCGTTGGCATCCCAGAGCAGTCGCTGGGCCGTCACCAGACTGACCTCCTCGCGCAACATTTCATGGGCCTGCTGCTCGATACAATTCGAATAGAGCAGGTCATCGTCACACAGAAACTTGATGAATTCGCCCTGCGCCTGACTCAGGCAGACCTTCAAATTGCCGACCATTCCCAGCGTCTGCGGGTTGCGCACATAGCGCACAACCACACCCGTCTGCTCGACTACCGCGGCAACGATTTCCTCGATTGTGCTGCCGCGACTGTCATCGCACACAATGATTTCAAGATTGCCATAGCCTTGCCCGACGGCACTGCGCAGGGCCTTCTCGAAATATCGTGGATTGAAGGCAGGAATGACCAGACTGACAAGGGGAAGTGAATTCACGGCAGACTCGCAAGCGGCGGGAGCCCGCCCGGAACAGCGAGCCCTCTGGATACCGCAAAAAAAGACATTAGATACTCAAGAGCCAAAACAAACGGGCGCTTGCGCGCCCGGTTACCGTCAGATCTTGTTGAACAGGCCCAACTGGCTGATCTTGCTGAATGCCAGTTGCGCCGCTTGCAGCATGGTTTGTTGCAGAGTCAGACGCGTCATGACTTCTGCCGGGTCCGAATCACGGATCGAGCCTTGAGTCGTGGTATTGGCGGTGCTCAGGCTCTGATTGGTGATGGTTTGCATATCCAGCGATTGGCCACGAGCACCGATTGAAGTGACAGCGGCGCCGACCTGATTGGAAGCGCTATCGATGTTACCAAGCCCCGCTTCCATGATGCCCTGGAATTTTTGCTTGGCGACGTCATTGCCATCGATCGGCGCATTCAGCGCGGTCACCATCTGACCCAGCGTATCGAGGATATTCTGCGTCTGATGGTTGTTCGACTGGATCGAAAACTGATCACCGGCTGCAGGAGTGTTGCCCAATGCAAAGGTCACGCCCGCAGCGGTTGCGTTACCGCCAGCGACAGTACCCGAGGACACTGGTTTGCTGTCGGCAGTGACAGGCGCCGCATACAAATCAAAAGCAGTGGCGCTGGTGAACTTGAGGACTGCACCGCCCTGCGGGAAGGCGTTGTTGTAAGCCACAGGATCAGTGATGTTCGAACCGGTGATAACGGCGGTCGACGGGTTGCCCGGGCTACGCGCGGTAGTGAACGAGTCAGGCGTGGCCGACAATTGGAAGCTGTGCCCGGCGATAACCGCGTCGGGGTTGGTGTCACCCGCCTTGAGGTTGATGTTCAACTTCATGTCGACACCACGGAAGCTGACCGTCTGGTTGGCACCGCTGCTGTTGCTGATCAAACCATTCTGGGTTGCTTCAGCCGTAACATCATTACCCAGCGCATCGGTGATTTTCAGCTGCGTACTGCTGAGGAAGCTGACGGTGTAAGGCTCGCCGCCGGCAAATTTGGCGTTGTAGGTGGCAGCCGTTCCGACCGTACCGTTGGACAGCACGACACGACCGTCGTCAACCGGTGGAGCGGTCATGGTGGTGTTGGTGCGAGCGGTGTTGATGGTCTGCTGGAACGCGTCCCAGCCGGTAGTGTTGGTACCAACCGACGTACCGTCGCCAATGCCCAGATTGATGGTGGTCTGGTCACCGTTGTAGCTGTAAGTGCCGTCGTTGTTTTGCGAGTACGGCGCGGTATCGGTTTTCGAACCGGAAAACAGGTAGTTGCCGTCGGCATCCTTGGAGTTCATCAGGCCCAGGACTTGTTGCTGGATCTGCGACAGTTGCGCAGCGTAAGCCTGGCGGTCCTTGTCGGTAAGGTTGCCGTTGTTGGCGGCCAGGGAGATTTCCTTGGCACTCTGCAACGCCGTGGTGATGGAATCCAGCGTGGTTTCCTGCACCGTCAGCGCACTCTTGGTGCTGCTGATGTTGGTGGTGTACTGATCGAGCATTGCCGCCTGCTGACCCAGCTGCAGCAAACGCCCGGCGCCGATAGGATCATCCGCTGCGGTATTGATGCGCGTCAGGCTGCTCGCCTCGCTCGCGGTGGCGACAGCCTTGTTGAAGTTACGCTGATAGTCCGAAGCTTGCGTTCCGTAATACTGGGCGGTGGAAATGCGCATGAATTACGACTCCTTAAAGGCTGTTGATCAGCGTGGCGAAAGTTTCCTGCGCAGCTTTGATGATCTGCGAAGACGCTGTGTAGTACTGCTGATACTTGACCAGGTTGCCGGTTTCTTCATCCAGGTTGACCCCGGACAACGAATCACGCGCGCCCTGTGCCTGTGCCAGGATTGCCGTGGTGGCGGCGCTGTCGGACTTGCCTTGAGCAGCCTTGGTACCGACGTTGGTCACCAGTTTGTTATAGGCGTCGGTCAGGCTGATGCCTTTGCTCGCCGAACCGGTATCCACGGTTTGTTTGGTTTGCAGGCCGACCAGCGCTTGGGCGTTGCGGTTGTCCGAAGACGCCGCACCGGTCAGGTTCATGGTGAAGGTTTCGCCGGTTTTTGGTGTGCCGCCGACCGTGGTCTGCACGGTGAAGGTCTTCTGCACATTCGGCGTAACAGTCGTGTCCATGACCGGGTTGCCGCTGGCATCGACCATACCGACTTTCAGATTCAGGGTGTTGGCCTGGCCCGGAACGATGACGCCGGAGCCAATGGTGAACCCCTTGGCATCAACCATGTTGTAGGTCTGACTGCCACCGCTCGCCGCACCGAACACCAGTTTGACCGGCGTCGAATTCTTCAGCGCCGCCTGCATCTCGGCCTGAGAAGCCGGGTCGTAGATATTGATCGTGTCGCTGAGCGTCGGCTGGGTGTAAGTGCCAGAGTTGCTGGCGCTGGCCACACCGGTCAGCGGACCTGCCGCAGCAATTTTCTTCGGGTCGGTGAGTACAGTCTGAATGCTCGCTGCCGCATTGCGGGTCGGGGTCACCTTGAAGCTGTCGCCCGCACTCAACGCGCCGCCATTGAGTGAGAGGCTGAAGCCGTCGATCACTGGAGGTGGCGTGGTCGTGGTGCTGAAGGAGCCCATGTCGGTGCCGTCGGAGCGCTTGACGCTGTAGTCGGTCGCGCTGGTGAACGTCACCTGATAGTCGCTGCTGGTCAGCTTGCCGGTGTCCTTGATGGTCACATCAAGATTGCCCGAACCGGTGCTGTTGCCTGACTGCGCGATGCTGCGCTGGCTGACCAGAGCGGCACTATTGATATTGTTGAAAATCGCTGCGCCAAAGTCACCGTTCTTGTCGATGCCCTGGGCTTGCTGGCTGTTGATCTGATCCGCAATGACCAGCGCGACACGACCCAATTCGTTAAGCGAAGGATCAAGCACATCGCTGCGATAAGTCAGCAGGCCACCGATTTCACCACCGCTCATCGCCGAAGTGATATCGATGGTGCTCGAACCGCGATCCATCTGGATGCCCACGCGCGACGGGTCGCCCTTGAGAGCCACGGTGCTCAGCGTGTTAGTGGTGTTGCCGATCACCAGCGGCTGGCCGCTGCCGATGTAGACGTCGAAACTGGTGCCGCGCTCGACGACTTGAGTGCCGGTCAGTTCGGACAACTGGCGCACGGCTTCGTTACGACTGTCGAGCAGGTCGTTCGGCTGGCCGCCGCTGGTGGAGATCTCACCGATTTTCTGGTTCAGCGTAGCAATCGAGGTGGCCAGCTTATTCACCTGGGCCGCCATGTCGCCAAGGCTGCCGTTGATCGTGGTGTTCTGGTCATTCAACTGCTTGGAAATGGTATTGAAGCGGTTGGTGAGCGCCTGCGCGCCCGTCAGCACCGATTGACGGGAAGTGTCGTCGGTCGCCGAGGTCGATACGCCCTGCATCGAGGTGAAGAACTTCTGCAACACGCCGGTCAGACCGGTGTTGGTGTCGGACAGCGTGGCATCCAGTGGCGTGGTCTGAGCCAGATACGCGGCCGATTCGCTGTCGAGCGAAGTCGCCGTATGCAACTGGGTTTCCAGGTAGGAGTTGTACACCCGACGCACGTCGGCCAGGGTGGTGCCCGTGCCGATGAAAACGGTGCCGAACTGCTGCGAGGACTTGGTGCCCTGCACGGTTTGCTGGCGTGAATAACCGGCGGTGTCGACGTTGGCAATGTTGTTGCCTGTCGTTGCCAGAGAGGACTGGCTAGCCGCCAGACCCGACATTCCGATATTGAGCAAACTCATGGTTCAGACCTTATACCTTGTGCCTTATAAAGGCGTGGTGGATACACCCGCCGCAGCGTAGTTTTGGAAACTGTTCATCTGCTTGGCTATCTGCGAAATCTTTGTCGCGTAGTTCGGGTCGGTCGCGTAACCGGCCTTTTGCAACTCGCGTACAAACTGTTCTGGGTTATCGGCCGACTTCACAACATCTTGATAGCGATTGTTGGTCTGCAGCAAAGTCACCAGATCGTGGAAACTGTCCTTGTACGAGGCGTAGGAACGGAACTCGGCCGTCTCCTTGACCATCTGCCCATCGCGGAATTCGCTGGTGATCGCCCGGGCCGAATCGCCCTTCCAGTTGCTGCTCGCCTTGATGCCGAACAGGTTGTGGCTGCTGCTGCCATCCTGAGCGCGCATGACCGATTTGCCCCAGCCGGTTTCCAGTGCGGCTTGCGCCACCAGGTAACGCGGATCGACACCGATACGCGCGGCGGCTTCTTTGGCCATCGGCAGCATGGTGTTGACGAACTGGTCGGCAGAACTGAACGCACGTTTCGCCGGCGCCAGCGGAATCTGCGCCATGGCACGACCGTAAATCTGCATCTGGCCGTCGGAGGATTTGTCCGCCTCGGCCCGCGCCAGCCAGTCGCCGTTGTACAGCGGGCCGGAACCGGTGACGGTGGTACCGCGCGTGGGCAATTGGGTGGAAGCTGCCGGCGTAGCCGAAGGCACCAGACCCGCAAGCAAGCGATCAGCCAGTTTCGGCGGCAACGCCAGGCGACGCTTATTGATCATTTCCATGTCGTTGCTGTGCGCAAGCTGGGTGTTCGGCGCATGCAGCGCGCGCGATGCCCACAACGGACGCTCGCCATTGAGGCGCGACAACGGCCCGGTGCCCACCGTGCCAGCGGCAATCGGCGTCGGTACCGCTGCGGCTTTCGCCGCTTCCTGCTTGGCGGCGGATGCGGCCGCAGCCTCGCCCGGCGCCAGCGGTTTGTTCTTCGACATCTGCTTGAGCAACACGTCGGCCAGACCGATACCACCGCCTTCGCGGGACATCGAGACCGCCAGTTGCTGGTCGTACATTTCCTGATACTGCTTGGCAGCCGGGGTGTTCATCGGGTTGTCTTTGCCCAATGCCTCGGTGGCCGAACGCATCGACTTGAGCATTTCACCAAGGAACAGCGATTCGAATTCCTGCGCAACCTTGCGCATGTTCGCATCGCTGTTCTTGTCGCCGACCTTGAGCTGGTTCAGACGATTAAGGTCGGAATAGGAACCCGAATCGCCGGTATCGACCAGACTGCCTTTGCGCATATCCATGTTCGCCGTCCTCAGATCACGATCAGGTCGGCTTGCAACGCGCCGGCCTGCTTCAGTGCTTCGAGAATGGCCATCAAGTCACCCGGTGCCGCGCCGACCTGGTTCACCGCACGCACGATCTCGTCGAGGGTAGTGCCCGGGCCGAACTTGAACATCGGTTTGGCTTCCTGCTGGGCATTCACTCGTGAACGCGGCACCACGGCAGTCTGACCATTGGACAGCGGGCCCGGCTGGCTGACGATAGGATCTTCGGTGATGGTCACGGTCAGGCTGCCGTGGGTCACGGCGGCTGGCGAGACTTTCACGTTCTGGCCGATAACGATGGTGCCGGTGCGCGAGTTGATGATGACTTTCGCCACCGCCTGACCCGGATCGACTTCAAGGTTTTCGAGGATCGACAGATAGTCGACACGCTGGCTCGGATCGAGCGGCGCGCTGACCCGGATCGAGCCGCCGTCGATGGCCTGAGCCACGCCAGGGCCGAGCATGTCGTTGATCTTGTCGACGATGCGCTTGGCCGTGGTGAAGTCGGAACGGTTGAGGTTCAGCGTCAGGCTGTTGCCCTGGTTGAAACCACTCGGCACCGAACGCTCCACCGACGCACCGCCAGGGATGCGACCGGCCGACGGAACGTTGACGGTGATCTTCGAACCGTCACGACCTTCAGCATCAAAACCGCCGACCACCAAATTGCCCTGAGCGATGGCGTAGACGTTGCCGTCGATACCCTTGAGCGGGGTCAGCAACAATGTGCCGCCACGCAGGCTCTTGGAGTTACCGATCGAGGACACGGTGATGTCGACTTGCTGACCCGGTTTGGCGAACGCCGGCAGATCGGCACTCACCGATACCGCTGCGACGTTTTTCAACTGCACGTTGCCCGAACCCGGCGGCACTTTGATGCCGAACTGCGAGAGCATGTTGTTGAAGGTCTGCAGGGTGAACGGGGTTTGCGTCGTCTGGTCACCGGTGCCGTTAAGCCCGACCACCAGGCCGTAACCGATCAACTGGTTGGAACGCACGCCGGAAATACTGGCGATGTCTTTCAACCGCTCGGCGTGGGCGCCAAAGGCTGCGGACATCAATGCCGCAGCCAGCATGAGGCTCTTGAACTTCAAAGTAGCCACCTAGAAAGGGAACAGCGGGCTGAGGAAGAAACGGTCGAACCAGCCTGGCTGACTCGCATCGGCAAACGAACCGGTACCCGAATAGGTAATGCGCGCATCGGCGACCCGGGTCGACGAAACGGTGTTGTCGGTGGCGATGTCATCGGCACGTACCAGACCGGCAATCCGCACCAGCTCGTCGCCAGTGTTGAGGGTCATCCACTTCTCGCCACGCACGGCGATGATGCCGTTGGGCAAGACGTCGGCGACGGTCACGGTGACCGAGCCGGTCAGGGTGTTGCCCTGCGCAGCCTTGCTGTCACCCTTGGTCGCACGGTCGCCGCTGTAGCCGACATCCAGACTCAGGTCATTACCGCCCAACGGATTGTTGGTGGTGCCACTGCCGCCGAACAGCGAAGTCAGGCCGATGCCGGTCTTGCTGTTCTTGGCCACTTGCGAGTTGGCGTTTTTGCTGGCCTGGGTTTTCTCGTTCAGGGTGATGGTGATGATGTCACCGACCCGGAATGCCTTGCGGTCGCTGTACAGGTTCTGCTCGAAACCGGCCTGATAGATCGAGCCGTTATTGGCGGCTGCCGGCAACGGCGTGCGCGGCAACACCGGAGCGTAGTAAGGGTCATTGGGCTTGGGCGTCGGTGCGACGCAGCCCGCGAGCGAGACGACCCCACCCAATGCCAGAACAGATACGAAGCGTTTCATGACCCTACCTCACGGTGTTGCAGGCAGCCTCATGGCCGCCTCATAGACTGATTACAGATTCTGCGTTACGAACGAGAGCATCTGGTCGGCGGTGGAGATCACCTTGGAGTTCATCTCGTAAGCGCGCTGAGTGGTGATCATGTTGACCATCTCTTCAACGGTGCTGACGTTGGAACCTTCCAGAGTGTTCTGCAACGTGGTGCCGAAACCGTTCAGGCCCGGGGTACCGATTTGCGGTGCGCCCGAAGCAGCAGTTTCCAGGAACAGGTTGTTGCCCACGGCTTGCAGACCGGCCGGGTTGATGAAGTCGGCGGTTTGCAGGTTGCCGATCACCTGAGCGGCCGGGTTACCTGGAACAGTGATGGACACTGTGCCGTCGGTACCGACGGTGAAGCTCTGGGCGTTGTTCGGGATGACGATGGCTGGTTCCAGAGCGAAACCACTGGCGTTGACGATCTGGCCATTGGAATCGAGGTGGAAAGTACCGTCACGGGTGTAGGACGTGGTGCCGTCCGGTTGCAGGATCTGGAAGAAACCGCGACCGTCGACGGCCAGGTCCAACGGCTGCTCGGTGGTTTGCAGGCTGCCGGCGGTGAAGTTTTTCTGCGTGCCGACAATGCGCACACCGGTACCCAGTTGCAGACCGGACGGCAGTTCGCTGTCCTGAGTCGACTGGGCGCCAGGCTGACGCTTGATTTGATACAGCAAGTCCTGGAACTCGGCGCGATCACGTTTGAAACCCGTGGTCGACACGTTCGCCAGGTTGTTGGAGATGGTGGTCAGGTTGGTGTCCTGGGCGGACAGACCTGTTTTGGCAACCCATAGAGCCGGAAGCATTCGATTCTCCTCGTGCGCCTGTTTTACGGCGCGACGTTCTGATAATTAGCTGATCTGCAAGACCCGAGCCATGGCCTGGTCGTCGTCTTTGGCGGTGTTCATCATCTTGATGTGCAATTCGAACTGCTTGGACAGAGCCAGTACCGATGTCATTTCTTCCACGGCATTGACGTTGCTCGACTCCAGGAAACCCGACACCAGTTTGACGTTGGCATCGGCCGGCGCAGGCTGGCCGTCCTTGGTGTAGATCGAGCCGTCGAGGCCCTTGTTCATGTTCTTGATGTCCGGGTTGACCAGTTTGATCCGGTCGACTTCCGCCATGACGCGCGGGCCTTCGCCCATCGCACGAATACTGATGGTGCCGTCTTCACCGACTTCGACCTGCTGCTCTGGCGGCACGGCAATCGGCCCGCCATTGCCCATCACGGCCATGCCGTTGCCGGCGCGCAATACGCCGAGGGCGTCGATGTTGAGGCTGCCGGTGCGCACGTAGCTTTCACCGCCGTTCGGGTTCTGCACGGCGATAAAACCGTTGCCGGTCACGGCGACGTCGAGGTCACGTCCGGTCTGCACCAGCGAGCCCGGCGAGAAGTCGGTGGCCGGGCGTTCGCTCATGGCAAACGCACGCGCCGGAAAGCTGTCACCAAACACCGGCATCGAACGCGCCTGCTCCAGGTCTTTCTGGAAACCGTTGGTGGAGATGTTCGCCAGGTTGTTCGCATGAGCCTTCTGCGCCAGTGCATTCTGGCTGGCGCCGGTCATTGCCACATAAAGGTACTTGTCCACACTCTTTCCTCTGCATGCCGGACGTTTGCCGCCCACCGCTGTACTGCTGAGCCATAAGCAATTTGCAGACCAACTTTTATTTGGCGGCCGAGAGCCCGGTAAACAAAGGACTTGAGGGAAAGCGAGGGGAAATCTGAAATGTATCGAAGTCGAAAAACCGGCGGTGGAATGCCGCTTGGCGGCAACAGATCAAAAGATCGCAGCGTGCCGCAGCTCCTACCTTGAAATACATTCCCCTGTAGGAGCTGCGGCACGCTGCGATCTTTTGATCTTAAGCTTCAGTGTCTTTACCCACCTCATACTCGCGCAGTTTATTGGCGATTGTTGTATGTGAAACCCCGAGTCGCTTGCCCAGTTGTCGACTGCTCGGATGCTCTGAGTACAAACGCTCCAGCACCGCTTTCTCGAAGCGCCCGACAATCTCGTCCAACCCGCCCTCCAGCGAAAAATCGCCAAGCGGCTGACGCACGCCATAATCCGGCAGGCGAATATGTTCAGCTTTGACCGTCCCGCCCTCACACAGCGAAACCGCCTGAAACAGCACGTTCTCCAATTGCCGCACGTTGCCCGGCCAGTGGTAATGACTGAGCCGGTCCATCGCTGCCGGCGCCAGTTTCGGCAGCGGGCAACCGATCTGTCGACTGGCCTGATCGAGGAAGTGCTCGACCAGTGGTGCCAAACCATCGAGGCATTCACGCAGCGGCGGAATATGCAGCGAAAGCACGTTCAAGCGATGGTACAAATCCTGACGAAATTCACCCCGGGAGCACAGTTCCGACAGATCAACCTGAGTCGCGCAGATCACCCGCACATCCAGATAGACCTCCTCGTCACTGCCCACACGCCGGAAGCAGCCATCCTGCAAAAAGCGCAGCAACTTCACCTGCAAGCGCGGGCTCATCTCACCGACGCCATCGAGAAACAAGGTGCCGCCCGCCGTCAACTCCAGCAGGCCGAGCTTGCCTTCGGCCCGCGCCCCTTCAAAAGCACCCGGCCCGTAACCGAACAACTCGGTCTCGGCCATCGACTCTGGCAGCCCCGCGCAGTTGAGCGCCATCAACGGCGACTGCCCACGCGGACTGGCGAGGTGGCAGGCACGCGCCAGCAGTTCTTTGCCGGTGCCGGTTTCACCTTCTATCAATAGCGGCGCATCCAGCGGCGCCATGCGTCGCGCTTCGCGCACCACTGCGGCCATGACTTTCGAACTCTGGAAGATGCTGTCGAAGCCGCGCAGCTCCTGTTTGCGCACGTTGTAGATGCGCTCACCGACCCGGTCCGCTCGATGCAGCGTCAGCACCGCACCGGCCATGGCTTCGCTGTCGTCGTGTTCCGATTGCAGCGGCGCGATGTCAGCCAGAAAGACGTCACCCTTGACCTTCACGCGCATGCCGTTGATTCGCGATTTATTGGCGCGCACCAGCTCCGGCAGATCGAAATCTTCGGCGTATCGAGACAGCGGAATCCCCGGCACCTCATCAACCCGCACCCCGAGCAACTGCGCCGCCGCACGGTTGGCCGCCACAATGGAGCCGCCCATGTCGATCGACAGCACCGGAAACTCCAGGGCGCCAAGCAACGCATTCAGCTCCATGTGTCGCCGCTCGCTCGGCATCAAGCCGACCCGTTTGACGCCAAACACCCCGGCAATCGCCTCGAACTTGGGACGCAGCGCCTGGAACTGGATGTTGATCAGGTTCGGGCAGTGCAGATAGATCGCATTGCCATGCTCGCCGCCGACCTCACCGCGCGCGACGTTGATCCCGTACTCGACCAACAGATTGAGGATGTCGCGCAGGATGCCGATGCGGTTCTGACAATGGACTTTGATGCGCATATATAAGACCCGAGAAACAAAGAGAGACCTGAAGACAGTGAATTACCTGTGGGAGCCAGCCTGCTGGCGATAGCAGTGTGTCAGGCAAATTGATGTGAACTGACACACTGCTATCGCGAGCAGGCTCACTCCTACAGGGGAACGTGCCGTACTTTTCTGCTGAGGCACGCAGATAACCGTCAAGATTATGTGACACCTACAGCCCTTTTCAAACCCGAAAATCACCGCAATCCCGAGTTAAGGGCAAATCCGTAACGATTACTTTACGAATATCAATGATTCTTCCTACATCCCCCTCGCAATCACCTGCTGCAACCGGCAACGTCCTGCGTTATTTCTAGGTCCATCGCTGGACATAACAAGAACGAATTCCCCTTAGCAGGAGAGCAGCATGAAGCAGACGCAATACGTGGCCCGCGAGCCCGATGCGCAAGGTTTTATCGATTACCCCGCCGAAGAACACGCGGTGTGGAACACGCTGATCACTCGCCAGTTGAAAGTGATCGAGGGTCGGGCGTGCCAGGAATACCTGGACGGTATCGAAAAACTCGGTCTGCCCCACGACCGCATCCCGCAACTTGGCGAAATCAACAAGGTGCTCGGCGAAACCACCGGTTGGCAGGTCGCTCGCGTCCCGGCGCTGATTCCGTTTCAAACCTTCTTTGAGTTGCTCGCCAGCAAACGCTTCCCGGTGGCCACGTTCATTCGTACCCGCGAAGAGCTGGACTATCTGCAAGAGCCGGACATTTTCCACGAGATTTTTGGCCACTGCCCGCTGCTGACCAACCCTTGGTTTGCCGAATTCACCCACACCTACGGCAAGCTCGGCCTGCAAGCCACCAAGGAAGAACGCGTGTATCTGGCGCGGCTGTACTGGATGACCATCGAGTTTGGTCTGGTCGACACCCCGCAAGGCAAGCGCATCTACGGTGGCGGCATTCTGTCTTCGCCGAAAGAATCCGTTTACTCGCTGTCGGACGAGCCCGAGCATCAGCTCTTCGATCCGCTGGAAGCCATGCGCACGCCGTACCGCATCGACATCCTCCAGCCGCTGTACTTTGTTCTGCCGAACCTCAAGCGCCTGTTCGATGTGGCCCATGAAGACATCATGGCCATGGTCAGACAAGGCATGCAGTTGGGTCTGCATGCGCCGAAATTTCCGCCCAAGCCGAAAGCGGCCTGAGCAGAACCCGCTCGCGACTTGCGCGCAAAGATAGTAATTTCCAACAAGAATCGAATTCAGGAATACACCATGTCCACATTGAACCAAGCCCACTGCGAAGCCTGCCGCGCCGATGCCCCGCAAGTCAGCGACGAAGAACTGCCGATCCTGATCAAGCAGATCCCTGACTGGAACATCGAAGTTCGCGACAGCATCATGCAGCTGGAAAAAGTCTTCCTGTTCAAGAATTTCAAGCACGCACTGGCGTTCACCAACGCCGTTGGCGAGATCTCCGAAGCCGAAGGTCACCACCCGGGTCTGCTGACCGAGTGGGGCAAAGTCACCGTGACCTGGTGGAGCCACTCGATCAAAGGCCTGCACCGCAACGACTTCATCATGGCCGCGCGCACTGACGAAGTGGCCAAGACCGCAGAAGGACGCAAGTAATGCACTTCGACGCCATCGGCCGGGTACCCGGCGACCCGATCCTCGGCTTGATGGAGGCTTATGCGCAGGACACTAACCCGCGCAAATTCGACCTGGGCGTTGGCGTCTACAAGGACGCACAGGGCCTGACGTCGATCCCCGAGGCGGTAAAAATCGCCGAGGCGCGACTGGTTGAAAGCCAGGACACCAAGACCTACATCGGTGGCCACGGCAATCCGCTGTTCGGCAAGGTCATCAACGAACTGGTGCTGGGCGCCGACTCGAAACTGATCGCCGAACAACGCGCCGGCGCTACCCAGACGCCGGGCGGCACTGGCGCCCTGCGTCTGGCGGCCGACTTCATTGCCCAATGCCTGCCGGGCAAAGGCGTGTGGCTGAGCAATCCGACCTGGCCGATCCACGAAACCATTTTCGCCACGGCCGGGATCAAGGTCAGTCACTACCCGTACGTGGGCAGCGACAATCGCCTCGACGTCGAAGCGATGCTCGCCGTGCTCAACCAAGCGCCGAAAGGTGATGTGGTGCTGCTGCACGCCTGCTGCCACAACCCGACCGGTTTTGATCTGAGCCACGACGACTGGCAGCGCGTGCTGGATGTTGTCCGCCAGCGTGATCTGCTGCCGCTGATCGACTTTGCCTACCAGGGTTTTGGCGACGGTCTGGAGCAGGATGCGTGGTCGACCCGACTGTTCGCGGCTGAACTGCCGGAACTGCTGATCACTAGCTCTTGCTCGAAAAACTTCGGCCTGTATCGCGACCGTACCGGTGCGCTGATTGTCTGCGCGAAAACCGCTGACAAGCTGATCGACATCCGCAGCCAACTGGCCAACATCGCCCGCAACCTGTGGTCAACGCCACCGGATCACGGCGCCGCTGTTGTCGCCACCATCCTCGCCGACCCGGAGCTGAAACGCCGCTGGGCCGACGAAGTGGAAGCCATGCGTCAGCGCATCGCTCAGTTGCGCAGTGGTCTGGTTGAAGCGCTGGAGCCGCACGGTTTGCGTGAACGTTTTGCGCACATTGGTGAGCAACGCGGGATGTTCTCCTACACCGGCCTGTCGCCGGAACAACTGAAAAACCTGCGCGATCATCACGGCGTGTACATGGTCAGCTCGGGCCGGGCAAACGTCGCCGGCATCGATGCAACGCGCCTGGCGCTGCTGGCCGAAGCCATCGCCAACGTCTGCAAGTAACACCACAAAACCCTGTAGGAGCTGCCGAAGGCTGCGATCTTTTGATCTTGTTTTTAAAACAGAATCAAAAGATCGCAGCCTCCGGCAGCTCCTACATTTGCTTTGCGGTGATCTTTAGCTTTTTGCGCTCCCTGCGGCCTTTTGTCGCAATAATTCGAATTAAAAGTCTGATTGTCATTTTTCCTGCTGTATCCTGCGCAAGCTTTGTAAAAGCGCGGATCTACCAGATCTATCAACAGACTTAGCGAGGAGCGCAACCATGCACGAGATTCCTAATCTCCCCTTCCCAAGCCTGCACGAACCTGAGCAGACGACCACGCAACAAGCCGGCGCCCAACAGCCCGAGCCGAAAGAAGCCGCTGACAGCCGCCAGGCCGACCGCGACGAGTAACCTGCAACACCCCGCCGTACAGACCGTGTGGAAAGCGCTAAGATGCGCTTTCCACACTGCCTGAAACCGAGCCCGCCATGACCGACGAATTCTCCGAAAGCCAAGCTGCCGTACTGATCGGCGCCACCGAGAAAATGATCGAGATCTGGAACCGCCTCTCCCCCGAGAAACAGGCCGCCCTGCTCGCCCGCTTCGGCAGCGAAGAAAACGCCCTCGCCGCATTGGTCACCACCCAACTGGTCGCGCCGGCCAAGCCCTGAATTCGCCATCCAGCAAATAGTTTTACTTTTAACCTCCCCTGATTCACCCGCGCCGGTATCATAAGCAGCCTATCTAATCCTGCTTTTCCGTGGACCGTTGCCCATGTCGCCCTCTATGCCAGAATCCCAGCGCCCCCTGGCGGTCACGCTGCAAGTCGTTTCCATCGTCCTTTTCACCTTTATCGGTTACCTGAACATCGGCATTCCGCTCGCGGTGCTGCCGGGCTATGTCCACAGTGACCTCGGTTTCGGTGCGGTGATCGCCGGGCTAGTGATCAGCGTGCAATACCTCGCCACCCTGCTCAGCCGTCCGTATGCCGGCAAGATCATCGACAACAAGGGCAGCAAACTGGCGGTGATGTATGGCCTGGCCGGTTGCGGTTTGAGTGGCGTGTTCATGCTGATTTCGGCGTTCACCCAGAGCCTGCCGATGCTCAGCCTGATCAGCCTGTTGGTTGGCCGACTGGTGCTGGGCAGCGCAGAAAGTCTGGTCGGTTCCGGCTCGATCGGCTGGGGCATCGGCCGGGTCGGCGCGGCGAACACCGCCAAAGTGATTTCCTGGAACGGTATCGCCAGCTACGGCGCACTGGCCGTTGGCGCGCCATTGGGTGTGTTGCTGGTCAACCATCTGGGCTGTGGAGCATGGGCGTCAGCATTGTTCTGCTGGCGGTGCTGGGCCTGCTGCTGGCGTGGCCGAAAACCGCCGCGCCGATTGTGGTCGGTGAGCGCCTGCCATTCATGCACGTCCTCGGACGGGTATTCCCGCACGGCTGCGGGCTGGCGCTGGGCTCGATTGGTTTCGGCACCATCGCGACCTTCATCACTCTGTATTACGCCACGCAGCACTGGGAAAACGCCGTGCTCTGTCTGAGCCTGTTCGGTGCCAGCTTCATTGGTGCGCGGCTGTTGTTCGGCAATCTGATCAACCGACTCGGCGGCTTCCGTGTGGCGATTGCCTGCCTGTCGGTGGAAACCCTTGGCCTGTTGCTGTTGTGGCTGGCGCCGGATGCGCATTGGGCATTGGCCGGTGCGGCGCTCAGCGGTTTCGGTTTCTCGCTGGTGTTCCCGGCGCTGGGTGTCGAGGCAGTCAATCTGGTGCCAGCCTCCAGCCGTGGCGCGGCGGTCGGCGCCTATTCGCTGTTCATCGACTTGTCGCTGGGGATCACCGGGCCATTGGCCGGGGCGATTGCTGCCGGATTCGGTTTTGCCTCGATCTTTTTGTTTGCCGCCCTCGCCTCGTTGAGCGGTCTGGCGTTGAGCGTGTACCTCTACAAGCACACGGCGAAATACCGCGAAGCCTAGAAATCGACCTTGCCGCGCCCGGCCTTGATGCTGCCGCGCTTGGTCTTCGATTCGAGCCGACGCTTCTTTGAACCGAGGGTCGGTTTGGTCGGGCGACGTTTCTTTTCGACTTTGGTGGCGCTGAGAATCAGCTCGGTGAGGCGCTCCAGCGCATCGGCGCGATTGGCTTCCTGCGTGCGGTATTGCTGGGCCTTGATGATCAACACGCCATCGCTGGTGATCCGACTGTCTCGCAGCGCCAGCAGTCGCTCCTTGTAGAACTCGGGCAAGGACGAATTAGGAATGTCGAAGCGCAAATGCATCGCGCTCGACACCTTGTTGACGTTCTGCCCACCGGCGCCTTGCGCACGAATGGCCGTCAACTCGATCTCGGCATCCGGCAGATGCACGTTGTTGGAAATCACCAGCATGGAAAAGCGTCCGTATTCAAGTGCGCTCAGGATACCGCGATTAGCTGGAAAACAATCGCCTACCCCTGTACGCAACTTCTGGCGCCCGGCATTTCGAGTTACCATTCGCACCGAAAATTACCAGTTCAATGCAGGAAGCATAACCATGACCAATAAAGCAGTTATCGTTTTTAGTGGCGGCCAGGACTCAACAACCTGCTTGATCCATGCACTGACCCACTATGATGAAATACACTGCATCACGTTTGACTATGGTCAGCGTCATCGTGCAGAAATCGAAATTGCGCAGCAGCTTTCAAAAAAGCTTGGGGTGACAATCCACAAGGTACTCGACGTATCCTTGTTGAATGAACTGGCCATCAGCAGCCTGACACGCGACAACATCCCCGTCCCCACCGTTAACAGTTCCGGCGAAAGTCTGCCCAGTACTTTTGTGCCGGGTAGAAACATTCTGTTTTTGACCCTGGCGTCTATTTACGCGTATCAGGTGCAAGCGAAAACCGTCATTACCGGCGTTTGTGAAACAGACTTCTCCGGCTATCCGGATTGCCGTGATGAGTTCGTCAAGGCATTGAACAAAGCCCTCGAATTGGGCATGGACTACACACTACAGCTTGATACCCCGCTGATGTGGCTTAACAAGGCCGAGACCTGGGCCTTGGCCGACTACCACCATCAACTGGATTTGATTCGTCATCACACGTTGACCTGCTACAACGGCGTAACGGGCAGCGGATGCTCAAATTGCGACGCTTGTAATCTTCGTGCGAAAGGTCTCAATGACTTCCTGGAAAACAAGGAAAAAGTGATGACCAGTTTGAAAACCAAGCTGAACCTAAAGTAAACACCCGACAAAAACGCGCTCACTTGAACAGCTCAAGTGAGCGCTGGCGTCACCCCATCAAGCCTGATGACCCGTCAGATACTTCTTGAACAATGATCTTGCACCGTAGGCAGGCATGATATTAAAGAAGGCGAAGCCAACCTTTATCGCTATCTGGACGTAAATCATGCTGAGTATCGCGCTATTCTCCATCGTCCCATAGAAGGCGATGTAGCAAAAAAGAAAGCTGTCGATGATAACCGCAAACAATGTACTCAGAAATACTCGCAAGAAGAGAAACCTTGAGTTTGTAAGCTCTTTGATCTTGCACAACAAGTACGAGTTTATATTTTCGGACACCAGAAACGAAACCGAAGACGCCACCAGAACCGAAGACAGTTGGCTGATGACATCATTGTAAGGCCCATCGAGTTTCCAGCCGGGCAGCCCCGGAAGGTGCGTGGTAATAGCCAGAAGAATGATGATGGCCGCATTGCTTATGAAAGCGAAGAGTATCGCTCTTCGTGCCAGCCTGAGGCCGAAGGTCTCGTTCAGCAAGTCAACGATTAAAAAGGTCAGCGGATAAAGAAAGGTCCCCGGCGTTACAACGATATCCAGGTATTCCAGGTAGATCGGTTTTGTGGCAGCAATACTGGTGAAGATATAAAGCGTAAACAGCATCAGGTTCAGAATGATATAAATCATCCAGGAATTTTCATGGCGGTCGTTTATTTCGTAGGCCGTGAGCGCGCCACCCTGGGAGTAAAACTTCTTGTACAGGCTTTTCACTTCTATTTTATTCAGATTATCCATAATCTCGCTACTCAACACTTCACTTAACTTTATTTTAATTATTTTACCGGTAGCTATGACCATGATGATAGCCAGGCTTTTACCGTTTTCAAAACCCAACAACTTGTACTTGCTGTTTTCCATTTCAACGCTGCAATCCATTGAATCGTTCCTCGATTATATCCCCGACCACACAAAAACGATCTGCATCGACACCACCTTCACGGCTTATCGATAACTGTTTTGTGACCTTGTCGTACAGCAATTTTTCCCTGTCGTTGCTCGACGAACCTTTCTGCACGATCAATAGATCGCCTGGCTCATTCATACCACTGATTTCGCGCTCCAGAAGTACGCCGATCAGGTTAAAGGATGTGCCGAAATAGTAAGTCAATGGATAAAGCGTGGCCAACTCGCCAATTCTCTTGTCGAGATTCTGCACAAGCAGGCTTTCCTTAATGACGGGAACTGCCGCCGGGTTCATATTGCCCTGCGGAGAAACACTGCTCTCTATTATTTCCTTCTCTTCAAAATCGATGGTTTCTATTTCTTCATACGACACCCCGAAGAAGTCAGATATCTTGCGGACCGTAGAGTGCTGTACGTTGACCACCTTCCCTTCGAGAATGTTATAGATGGTCGTTCGGGTCAAACCACTGGAATTGCACAAAGACAGCTGGGTTTCCCCACGGCTCTTTATCAAGTATTTGATATTATTTTTCAGATTCTCCGATCTTTCTTTTCTGTGCATAAAATACTTACCATCCATTTTTAACTGCAATCAATGCCACGCCCCGAATGATCATTCCGGGCATATACAAGTGAGGTAGGTAATTGCAGTTCTATCCATATCAGTGCCGCGCGAGATCATAGCATCCTCCCTCCCTGGGATCGGTACAAAAGTCAGGAAACAAACAACGTTGAGTCCAGACCTGCAGGATCGCCTCACCCGTCTGTACTGACTCGTTAGTTTCTATCGCTCGCCTCTGTTGCGCCTGGAAAGCCATGCTGAGCGCTGTGCAGTTTTACACCCTTACCCGCCAAAAAAAGAATCAATTTATTTGAATAATGTTCATTTTTTTGATTAATTCTGTAGCGTTCCTCAGTGAAAAATCTATGATGCGTCGAGTAACCCCCCACCGCATTCCGGTTAACGGAGTAGCAGAACAGGGGTTGCCTGCACAGGCGTTGGTTTTGCGCGTACGGCCGCCAGAACACGGATTCGCCTGTATGGATTTGACAGATATGGACGTATGCACCTTCGCAAAACCAAGGAAGGCGCGCTGTTGTTCGCAGCGCGCAACAAAACAGGGAAGGAACACAAGCAATGGCAGTCATTACCGAACAGCTCAAGAACCAGACTGACTTGATACGACGTGGCATGACGGATCTTCGTATGCAAGACGCGGAGCTTGCAGCGATCCTGGACGCGGAGCTGACGCGCCAACACCGAACCTTGTCGCTGGTTTCCTCCTCCTGCGCCGCCCAGCCCCGAACCCTGGCGGCATCCGCTTCGATACTGGTCAACGTGACGGCTGAGGGGATGCCCGGCAGGCGCAACGCCGCGGGGTGCGAGAACGTCGACCTGGTCGAGTCGCTGGCCATCCGCAGAGCCAGGGAATTGTTCGGCGCCCAATACGCAAACGTGCAATCCCACTCGGCGTCGAACGCCATTTACCAGGTACTCACTGCCTTGCTTGAGCCTGGCGATACCCTCCTTGGAATGGCGGTCGAACACGGCGGTCATCTCACACATGGCAGCGCCGCTGCGTTCTCGGGCGCCTACTACAAGGCGATCCAGTACGGTACGACATCAGACGGCCTCATCGATTACGACAACGTGCGCAGACTGGCGCTCGCTCATCGCCCGCGCATCATCCTCTGCGGTGCGACGGCCTATTCGCGCGTCGTGGATTTCGAGCGCTTTCGCGAGATTGCCGATGAGGCCGGGGCCATCCTGCTGGCCGACATTTCCCATATCGCCGGACTTGTTGCCACGGGGCGACATCCAAGTCCCATCGACGCCGCACACGTGACGACGACCTGCACGCACAAGCAACTCACCGGACCGCGCGGAGGTTTGATCCTCTCGGGCCGTGACGCAAAAACCAAGGTGCCCGGACTGAGGACGACCTTCAATCGCGTCCTTGATCAAGCCGCTTTTCCTCGAATGCAAGGCGCACCCGCCGCCAACATGATCGCAGCAAAGGCCGCAGCGCTGGGCTACGCAATGTCCGCAGAGTTCGACGCCTGTATGGAACGGACTCGCAATGCGGCCGATGAAATGGCCAGCGCCTTTCAGGCATATGACTATGAGGTCGTGGGCGGGCGCAGTGAAAACCATACGGTTCTGGTCCGGTTACGTGGGGGCATCACCGGTCCCATCGCCGAGTCGGCGCTTGAGCAGTGCGGGATCATCGTGAACAGACATCGCGTCCCCGGCGAGACCCGATCCTCACTCATTGCCCATGGGCTGCGGATCGGCACGACCTCCATCGCGCAACGCCATGTAGATGCTGCGGGATGTCGCCTGGTCGTGGATTTGATATGCCGGATTCTCGAAAAAGTGACGCCGCTTGGCGAGCAGGATTACACCCTAGAACCGGCACTAAAAGAGCGGTTCCGCTTACAGGTCGAAGCGTTGTGCACCACTTACCCCATGGTCGACTACGCGTAGCGCCCCGGACTACAGAGTTTTCGCACACAAAAAACCCGGCACTCAGGCCGGGTTTGTTGTTTCTGCAGTAGCGCTTACTTCGTAGGCGCTGCCTGCAACGCGTGCTGGGCACTGCGCTTGTTCTTGATCACGTAGCAGACCCACATGAACACGACCCACACCGGAATCGCGTAAACGGAAATCTTGATGCCCGGGATCAGCAGCATCACGCCGAGAATGAACGCGACGAACGCCAGGCAGATGTAGTTGCCGTACGGGTACCACAGCGCCTTGAACAGCGGCGTTTGGTTAGTCTTGTTCATGTGCTGGCGGAACTTGAAGTGCGAGAAGCTGATCATCGCCCAGTTGATCACCAGCGTGGCAACCACCAGCGACATCAGCAGTTCCAGCGCGCTGTGCGGGATCAGGTAGTTCAGCAGCACGGCAATCAGCGTCACCGCTGCCGAGGCCAGAATCGAACGCACCGGCACACCGCGCTTGTCGATCTTCGCCAGACCTTTCGGCGCATCGCCCTGTTCGGCCATACCCAGCAGCATACGGCTGTTGCAGTAGGTGCCGCTGTTGTACACCGAGAGTGCCGCGGTCAGGACCACGAAGTTCAGAATGTGCGCAGCGGTGTTGCTGCCGAGCATCGAGAACACTTGCACGAACGGGCTACCGCTGTACGAATCGCCGGAGGCGTTCAGGGTTTCCAGCAAGCTGTCCCATGGGGTCAGCGACAGCAGGATCACCAGAGCACCGATGTAGAAAATCAGAATCCGGTAGATCACCTGGTTGATCGCTTTCGGGATCACGGTTTTCGGTTTGTCGGCTTCAGCGGCGGTGAAACCGAGCATTTCCAGACCGCCGAAGGAAAACATGATGATCGCCATGGCCATCACCAGTCCGCTGACGCCATTCGGGAAGAACCCGCCGTGCGCCCAAAGGTTGCTGACCGAGGCCTGCGGGCCACCGTTGCCGCTGACCAGCAGATAACTGCCGAGCGCGATCATGCCGACAATCGCCACGACCTTGATGATCGCGAACCAGAATTCGGCTTCACCGAAGACTTTGACGTTGGCCAGGTTGATCGCGTTGATCAGCACAAAGAAAGCGGCGGCCGAGACCCAGGTCGGAATATCCGGCGCCCAGTAGTGAATGTACTTGCCGACCGCAGTCAGCTCCGACATACCTACCAGAATGTACAGAATCCAGCAGTTCCAGCCCGACAGGAAGCCGGCAAAGCCGCCCCAGTACTTGTGCGCGAAATGGCTGAAGGAACCGGCCACCGGCTCTTCGACGATCATCTCGCCGAGCTGGCGCATGATCATGAAGGCGATGAAGCCGCAGATGGCGTAGCCGAGGATCATCGACGGGCCGGCGGATTTCAGGACCCCGGCCGAGCCGAGGAACAAACCGGTACCGATCGCGCCACCGAGGGCGATCAGTTGAATATGGCGATTTTTCAGGCCGCGATTCAGCTCGCCTGATTGCGAGTTTTGTCCACTCATGAAAAAGGTCTCACGCAAGGTTTGATGATGTTCAGTAGACGTTGCTGCAAGGTTGCGATTTCAGGCAGCCCCGATCAAACCCCAGCGCAGGCACCAGGAGTTCAGCTCAATTACAACGGTCATGCGTCACCTGTTTGTTTTTATCTGTGACGAAATCGAACCCGGCACGCTTATGACGCGACGGAGTGAACAAGGCGGATAGCCTTGAGGTTTGCGCGATTACGCAGAGGGTCACAGTTAAAACGCGGCGCATTGTACACCGCTAACCCCCTGCTGCCAGACATCACTGGATCAGCGTTGTCGGTGGCCGGGATTGCGTGTGTCCGCCACGAGATGCTCGGGCGGCTGCAAAAATTGAGTCAGGCCTTTGCAGGCCATCGACGGGGACGATGGAAAAACCGCCCCACGGAGAGAGATGGAGATCAGTCACGGCGTTCATTGCGCCTCCTTCTTGTTATGCACCTGCACGACAGGCATGAGGCGCATCTCACCCTTCAAACGTGTCTGAAACAAGCGCGCCAGAGCCTTGCGCAGGGCCCGGCCGGCCTGGCCTCGGCAGCTTTTCCTTACACCGCCGAAACCGAGGGCAATTCACTAGGCTTTACCCGGCTTTTCGTAAACCTTTCTTTACGATGCGTAACGTAAATTTTCCACTTCAGAAAATTCCGTAGGACGTCTGCAAATTGACGGTAGCAAGCTTGCTATCGAAAACTCACCGGTAGTTTTTTGTTTTTAAATAAGAAAATTCAAACGCTAAAACAGAATAAAAAGTGCATTTAAAAATTAAATAAATAATTTTTTGCAATACAAAACTCTCTGAACTAGGTTCTTCACGTCTCGCCGGCCGCCTCGACCGGCAAGTCATAACCGTGAAAGTCATCTAGGAGATCGACCCATGCAAGCACTGGAAAAAGACTTGGATAGCGAACTGCAACTGGACGAATGGTTTGAAGCACCGACTCATGAGGCAGCAGTGGAAATGATGCAAGCCGACGCGGTCGTTCCGTTCGGCACGGCGATGTGGCCTCTGTAAGACATCCCCGGGCGGGCACGATCCGGCCGGTCGTGCCCGCCGCTTTTTTCTCGGTCAGTCAGGGAGGACTCATGGATAAGCCCCGCGCGATCTCGCATTTCCTTTACTACCTCGAACATCACCCAGCCCTGGCCGGTATCGAATCAGCCAAGGTTTTGCTCGGCCACACCGCCGACTATGAGGCACTGACCGGCGCCATCGCCGAGCAGGCCGGCGACCATCCGCGTTTTCAGTTCAGCAGCCGACGCCTGGATCTGGAAAGCACCGCAACGCTGACCTCGGCGATTACCGACAGCGACCTGTACATTTTCTTCTACGACTCTTCCACCCTGCCCAACCCGCGCCCCGACGGGCCGGAGTTCGTCCGTGCCTTGCAAGGCGTGATGGCGGAAAACTGGAAGAAGTCGCTACTGTTCAAGGATTACGGCGATTATTTCTACGACACCTTCAGCGTAACGCCGCAGCGGATTGCCGGGCTCAACGCGCATCTGATCCAGCGCATGTCCCAGGCCACCACGTTGAGCTTCACCGATGATCACGGCTCGCGGTTTGAAACGCCGATGAGCAGCATCAAGAAGTGGACTGACATCAACGGTGTCGGCAACTTCGACCTGGCGCCCGGCGAAATCGCCACCCACAGCGAAGCCATCAATGGTCATGTGAAATTCAAGGGCACGTTCCTCAGCACCATTCCGTTTGCGCGCAAGTACGGCGTGCTGGAGTCACCACTGGAACTGTGGATCGAGAACTCGACCATCAGTCGCATCGCCACCGATGTACCGGGGCTGGAGCACGACTTCAACAAGTACCTGGAGGCGAACCCGTCGAATCGGCGGATTGAAGAACTGGGGATTGGCACCAACGAAGGCGTGAAGGACCTGTATGCGCGCAATGCCGGGTTCGAAGAGCGCCATTGCGGCCTGCACCTGGGGCTCGGCGGTGGGGCCAAGGGCAGTCATCATCTGGATTTGATCTTCTCTGGCGGGGTGTTGGCGCTGGATGACAAGCCAGTGTTTGATGGGCGGTTTGTGCTCTGAGCCACTGGCCCCATCGCGAGCAGGCTCACTCCTACAATTTGAAATGCGATCCCTTGTAGGAGTGAGCCTGCTCGCGATAGCAGTCTCTCAGGCACCAAAAATTTTTTACCAGACGAAAAAAAACGCCAACCCTGAGGTTGGCGTTTTTCATTCAGACGCTAAAGCCGATCACTCAGGCTTGCGACGCCCGAAGCCCGGACGCTGGCCGGAGCCCGACGGTGCGCCACGGCGATTGCCCGATGGCTTGTCGCCGTCGACCAGTTTGATCCCCGGACGCTTCGGCGCAGGTTTCGCTGGACGCTTGCCGTTAGTGTCAGCAGGACGATCCGCAACCGGCGTACCGCGACCGGCTGGAGCACCACGGCCTTCGCCGCGCTCGGTGCGACCGTTGGCCGGACGTGGAGTGCGTGGACCGCGCTCGCCATCCGGACGTGCCGATGGCTTACGACCTGGACGCTCGCCTTCGATCTGCGGCTCACGGCTTGGACGCGGGCCGGCGGATGGACCACCCGCGGCTGGACGCAGGGTACGCACGCGCTCGGTCTTGGCCATTGGCCGCGACGATTTACGCTGCATGCGCTCAAGCTTGTCTTTGCTCTTGGCGTTCAGTTGCGGCATGGCCACTGGGGTCAGGCCAACTTCAGCACTGAGGATGTCGACTTCGTACTGGCTCATTTCGCGCCAGCGGCCCATCGGCAGGTCGGAGTTGAGGAACACCGGACCGAAACGCACGCGCTTCAGACGGCTGACCACCAGACCTTGCGATTCCCACAGACGACGAACCTCACGGTTACGACCTTCCATCACCACGCAGTGATACCAGTGGTTGAAGCCTTCGCCACCCGGAGCCTGCTTGATGTCGGTGAACTTGGCCGGGCCGTCTTCCAGCACCACGCCGGCCTTCAGACGTTCGATCATCTCGTCATCGACTTCACCGCGTACACGCACGGCGTACTCACGGTCCATCTCGTAGGACGGGTGCATCAGACGGTTGGCCAGTTCACCGTCGGTGGTGAACATCAGCAAACCGGTGGTGTTGATGTCGAGACGACCGATGTTGATCCAGCGGCCTTCTTTCGGACGCGGCAGCTTGTCGAACACGGTCGGACGGCCTTCAGGGTCGTCACGGGTGCAGATCTCGCCATCGGGCTTGTTGTACATGATCACGCGGCGAACCGACTCGGCAGCTTCTTCGCGCTTGATGACCTTGCCATCAATGGTGATTGCGTCGTGCATGTCGACACGCAGGCCGAGGGTGGCGTCTTTGCCATTGACCTTGATGCGGCCCTGGCTGATCCAGGATTCCACGTCACGGCGCGAGCCGACGCCGATGCGGGCGAGGACTTTCTGCAGCTTTTCGCCTGCTGGGCCGATTTCCTGGTCGTCTTTCTGAATGATGTCGCTCATCTGGGCACCTCCCGGTGTGGTCTGTTCAGGCGGCGCCTGAAGCTATAAAAACTGTGTTTTCGGGCGAAGGATCGCCGAAGGGTCGCGAATCATACGCTCATGTGCACGTTCGCGCATCAGAGACTAGCTGATGGGGGCAAGCTTATTTTTTCCGCCGACCAGTGGCGCCGAGCTTGATCAGGCGCATCGCTGCCTCCGCCAGCACGGTGCGCTTGTCGTCCTTGTCGAGTTTCTTCCAGGCGCGGATCTCGCGTTTGCTGCGGCCACAGCCGATGCAGATGTCATCGCTGAACTTGCAGAGGCTGATGCAGGGGTCTTTTGTGGAACTCATCTAATACTCCAGAAACCCAAATCGTCCTTGTGGGAGCTAGCCTGCTAGCGATGGCGGAGGTTCAGTCATCCTGATGCTGAATATCTGACCGCTATCGCCAGCAGGCTGGCTCCCACAGGGGGTCATCTGTGTTCATGAGACCGTACTCAGTCGTCGAACTCGCGGCGTTCGGCTTCGATGGCTTCGGCCAGTGCGCGGGCCTCGGCTTCTTCTTCGGTTTCTTCGGTTTCAGGTGCGGACTGTTCGAGGGCCGCGACGGCGGCCAGGAGTTTTTCCCGAGCTTCGGCGACACCGAGCACGTCATCTTCTAATTCAGGTTCGGGCTCAGGCTCAGGCGCAATTTCAGGCAGCGGCGCTTCGATTGCCGGCGACTCACCGTCCGCCACATCACGCAGCAGATCGTCGAAGTCGGTCTTGATCCCCTCCTCCATGCTGTCCAGTTCCAGCAACAGCGTATGGAAACTGGTCTCGTCCTTGGGCTCTTCCGGCTCGGCGCTGGCGTCGGCCAGTTCTTGCAGGCTGGCCGGCACCGGGGCGTCGTCGAAGTCGAGCACCGGGTCGGTTTCCATCTCGCGCAGTTCGGCGAGCGGCGGCAGGTCGTCGAGGTTTTTCAGGTTGAAGTGGTCGAGAAACGCCTTGGTGGTGGCGAACATCGCCGGTTTGCCCGGCACGTCGCGGTAACCGACGATGCGAATCCACTCACGCTCGATCAGGGTTTTGACGATGTTGCTGTTGACCGCCACGCCCCGCACGTCTTCGATCTCGCCACGAGTGATCGGCTGGCGATAGGCGATCAGCGCGATGGTTTCCAGCAATGCCCGGGAATAACGCTGCGGACGTTCTTCCCACAGTCGGCCAACCCACGGCGAAAACTTTTCGCGGATCTGCAAGCGATAGCCCGAGGCGACTTCCTTGAGCTCGAACGCCCGGCCGTCGCAGGACTTGGCCAGCAACGTCAAAGCCTTCTTGAAAACCGGCGGCTCCGGCCGTTCGCCTTCTTCGAACAGTTCAAACAGGCGCTCAAGGGATTGCGGTTTTCCCGAGGCCAACAGAAAGGCTTCAAGCAGGGGCGCCAGCTCGCGGGGTTCAGTCAGGTTCATGTTTCGACTCGTTATTCGGCTCGGGCTCGCACGTGGATCGCAGCGAACGGCTCATTCTGCACCAGCTCGACCAAGGATTCCTTGACCAGCTCAAGGATTGCCATAAAGGTCACCACCACGCCGAGCCTGCCTTCCTCGGCGGTGAACAGCTCGACGAACGGCACAAAACCGCCGCCCTTGAGCCGCTCCAGCACATCACTCATGCGCTCGCGGGTCGACAGTGCCTCGCGGCTGACCTGATGGCTTTCGAACATATCGCCACGGCGCAACACCTCGGCCATGGACATCAAAATCTCTTCCAGCGCGACATCGGGCAACAGCTTGCGCGCCCGCGCTTCCGGGGCATCTAGCTTGGGCACCACAACGTCGCGGCCAACCCGCGTCAGGCCATCGATGCCTTCGGCGGCAGCCTTGAAGCGCTCGTATTCCTGCAAGCGGCGGATCAGCTCGGCACGCGGGTCGTCTTCTTCGTCTTCGACGGTTTCGGCCCGAGGCAGGAGCATCCGCGACTTGATCTCGGCCAGCATCGCGGCCATCACCAGATACTCGGCGGCCAGCTCGAGGCGCACCGATTGCATCAACTCGACATACCCCATGTACTGGCGAGTGATTTCCGCCACCGGGATGTCGAGGATGTTGATGTTCTGTTTGCGGATCAGGTACAGCAGCAGGTCGAGCGGGCCTTCAAAGGCTTCAAGGAAGACCTCCAGCGCATCCGGCGGGATGTACAGGTCGAGCGGCATTTCCATGACTGCCTGGCCATAGACCATGGCAAACGGCAGTTCCTGCTGGGCGCCAGCCTGGGGATCGACAACGGTTTCCACTGCCGACATTCAGGCCTCGACCATGAACGGGGTCGGATCGCCGCAACCGACGCGGACTACTTCCGGGTCTTCGCCGGTCAGATCAATCACGGTGGAGGCTTTGATGCCGCCGAAACCGCCGTCGATGATCAAGTCCACTTGATGCTCAAGCAACTGCCGCATTTCGTACGGATCGCTGAGCGGGTCTTCATCGCCGGGCATGATCAGGGTCACGCTCATCAGCGGCTCGCCCAGTTCGGCCAGCAACGCCAGCGCAATCGGATGGCTGGGCACGCGCAGCCCGATGGTGCGCTTCTTCGGATGCAGCAACAGCCGTGGCACTTCACGGGTGGCGTTGAGAATGAAGGTGTAAGGCCCCGGCAGATGCGCCTTGAGAATACGGAACGTGCCGGTGTCGATCTTGGCGTAGTTACCCAGTTGCGACAGGTCGCTGCAGATCAACGCGAAGTTGTGCTTTTCATCGAGCTGACGCAGGCGCCGAACGCGCTCGATGGCGGTCTTGTCGCCGATCTGGCAACCAATCGCGTAGGAGGAGTCCGTGGGATAAATCACCACCCCGCCCTTGCGGATGATCTCGACCGCCTGTTTGATCAGGCGCGCTTGCGGGTTTTCCGGATGTATCTGGAAAAATTGACTCACATTTTCTACCTGTTCAGACGGCGGCAATATCTGTGTCATGTTTGAACCGACACCACAGGGGCGGCAGGTCCTCAGGGAGCGGCCGGTACTGGCCAATCTCCGACCAGCCTCCAGGGCCATGAAAATCACTGCCGGCGCTGACCAGCAGACCGAACTCACGGGCAAGGATTGCCAGGCTGCCCACCTGTTCCGCAGGCTGAAAGCCATTGACCACTTCGATCGCATGCCCGCCCGCTTGAATATAGTCGCCAATCAGCTTTCGGCGCTTGCTGCGGGTGAAATCGTAGTGCCATGGATGCGCCAGACTGACCCAGGCTCCAGCGGCGCGCAGTGTGCCGACGGTGTCTTCGAGGGTCGGCCAATGCTGCTTGACGTCACCCAGCTTGCCGGCGCCGAGCCATTTGCGGAAGGCCTCGGCGCGATCCTTTACAAAACCTTCACGCACCATCCAGTCGGCGAAGTGCGGACGGGCCGGCGCATTGCCGCTGTCGCCCAGCTCTTGCTGGATCTGCCGGGCACCTTCGAGGGCGCCGGGCATGCCTTTGAGCGCAAGCTTGCGGCTTATTTCTTCCGACCGCAGCCATCGGCCATCGTGCAATCTGGCGATGGCCTCGACCAACGGTGCGGCGTTGACGTCGAAACCGTAGCCCAGTACATGAATGGTCGCCCCGCCCCAGGTGCAGGACAATTCGACGCCGTTGACCAGTTGCATCCCCAGTTCGATGGCGGTTGCTCGCGCTTCGGCGAGGCCTTCGAGGGTGTCGTGGTCGGTCAGGGCCAAGACTCGCACGCCGTTCTCGAACGCACGCGCAACCAGTACCGCAGGCGCAAGAGCGCCATCGGAGGCCGTGCTATGGCAGTGCAAATCAACATTCACGGAGATATGTAACCTCAAATCAGCTGGCGCTATCGCGCGCCCGTATGTTTGTTATTATGCCGCCACATCCAGCTTCTGGCTCTCACTGTGAAACAATTCATCGATTTCATTCCGCTTCTGCTGTTTTTCATTGTTTACAAACTTGATCCACGGGTCGTCGACATTGCCGGCCATGAAGTGACTGTAGGCGGTATTTACAGCGCCACTGCCATGCTGATCATCAGCTCGCTGGTGGTGTACGGCGCACTGTTCATCAAGCAGCGCAGGCTGGAAAAGAGCCAATGGCTGACTTTGGTCGCCTGCCTTGTGTTCGGCAGCCTGACTCTGGCCTTCCACAGCGAGACCTTTCTGAAATGGAAAGCCCCGGTGGTCAACTGGCTGTTCGCACTGGCCTTCATCGGCAGCCACTTCATCGGTGATCGCCTGCTGATCAAACGCATCATGGGCCACGCACTGACTCTGCCGGACCCGGTCTGGACGCGTCTGAACATCGCCTGGATCGGCTTTTTCCTGTTCTGCGGTGCCGCCAACCTGTTCGTTGCCTTTACCTTCCAGAGCATCTGGGTGGACTTCAAGGTGTTCGGCAGCCTGGGCATGACCGTGCTGTTCCTAGTCGCACAGGGCATTTACCTGTCCCGTCACCTGCATGACACCGATACCACAACACCAAAAACCGAGGACTGACATGCTCTACGCAATCATTGCCACCGACGTCGCCAACTCTCTGGACGCCCGCCTGGCCGCCCGGCCTGCCCACCTTGAGCGCCTGCAAGCACTCAAGGGCGAAGGCCGCATCGTATTGGCCGGCCCACACCCGGCCGTCGACAGCAATGATCCGGGCGCTGCGGGTTTCACCGGCAGCCTGATCGTCGCCGAGTTCGACTCGCTGAGCGCAGCGCAAGCCTGGGCCGATGCCGATCCGTATATCGCCGCGGGTGTGTACGCCAATGTACTCGTGAAGCCGTTCAAGCAAGTCCTGCCGTAAGCCTGAAACTCGGGCCGTACGGGATTTCTGACAAAGAGCTTTTCTGTGGCAGGCAGATTATGTGGTGAGGGGATTTATCCCCGTTGGGTTGCGCAGCAGCCCCAGAATCATTGAACGCGGTGTGCATGACACACCGCGCTTGAAGATTTACGACTGCTGCGCAGCCGAACGGGGATAAATCCCCTCGCCACAAAGTCATCTACACCACAGAATCATCTGCGCCACAAACAAGTCTGCTCCCCTGCACTGAACCTTCCTGGTTCTTGCTGCTCTCAATCGCTCATTATTCTCGTTTGCCTGCCGACAACCTGCCCAATATCCATTTGGAAGCAGGTGTCGCGATGCGCAAGGGTCCGTTGTGTCTGATGTTGGTCACGTTGTCGATCATGGCGCCCGCCCATGGTGAAGAAAGCACCGAAGGCGGCAATTCCACGCCATTGTCCTTGAGTGCCGGCAGCCAGATCACCGAGTTGCAGCAACGCCTGAAGGCCAGCGAGCAGCAACGGGAAGAATTGAACAAACAACTGCAAAATGCCGACAACGAACGCGAAAGCGCTCAGCTCGCCCGGCTGCGCCAGGAGAACCAGCGTCTGAAGCTGCAACTCAAGGAAGCCCAGGCCAGCCCGCTCCCGCGTTTGCTGACCGATCAGCAGCAATGGTTCGTCACTGGCGCCGGAGTTGCGCTATTGGCCCTGCTCTGCGGTATCTTTGCCAGTGGAGCAAGTCGAAAACGTCGACAATGGCTAAATTGAGTGAGTCATGAGCGAGCTGTTACTGATTGATGATGATGTGGAGCTCTGCGAGCTCCTGAGCAGTTGGCTGAGCCAGGAAGGCTTCCAGGTGCGCGCTTGCCACGACGGCCAGAGCGCCCGCAAGGCATTGGCTGAAGCGGCGCCCGCGGCCGTGGTGCTCGATGTGATGCTGCCCGACGGCAGCGGTCTGGAACTGCTCAAGCAATTGCGCAACGACCACCCTGACCTGCCGGTGCTGATGCTCTCGGCCCGGGGCGAGCCGCTGGATCGCATCCTCGGTCTGGAACTCGGCGCTGACGATTATCTGGCCAAACCCTGCGACCCGCGTGAACTCACCGCCCGCCTGCGCGCGGTATTGCGCCGTAGTCATCCGGCAGCGGCATCGACGCAGCTTGAACTGGGCGATCTGATTTTCAGCCCGGTGCGCGGCGTAGTCAGCATCGACGAAAAAGAATTGACCCTCACCGTCTCCGAAAGCCGCCTGCTCGAAGCGTTGCTCAAGCAACCGGGCGAGCCGCTCGACAAACAGGAACTGGCGCAGATCGCCCTCGGGCGCAAGCTGACCCTGTACGACCGAAGCCTCGACATGCACGTCAGCAACCTGCGCAAGAAGATCGGCCCCCACCCCGACGGCCGCCCACGCATCGTCGCCCTGCGCAGCCGCGGCTACTACTACAGCCTCTGAAACGCCCACGTCCCCTGTAGGAGCTGCGGCACGCTGCGATCTTTTGATCTTGCTTTAATAAACAAAATCAAAAGATCGCAGCGTGCCGCAGCTTTTACACAGGGCGAGTGTCAGGTTGGGCGCAAAACGTCTTTACCCAAGCTTTACGTACCGCTGACCGCCGCTGACCTTGATCTCCGTAATCTGAACTCATCCGGAACGTACCGGGAACGAGACAAGGAGATTCACCATGCGCAAGACTCTTATCGCTCTGATGTTCGCTGCCGCTCTGCCAACCGTCGCAATGGCCATGCCGCAAGATGGCGGCCCTATGGGTGGCCCGATGGACGGAGCGCGCCACGGCGGTCAGATGCAGGGCATGCACGGCAAAGGCCCGTACAGCCAGCTCGACCTGTCCCGCGAACAGCGCGAGCAGATCCGCAAGATCATGGGCGAGCAGATGCATGAGCGTCGCCAACTGGTCGACAAGTACCTGGAAAAACTCTCGCCGGCTGACCAGAAAGCCATGAAGGACGAGATGACCGCCAAGCACCAGAAAGCCCAGGCAGATGTGCGCGCAGTGCTGAAACCGGATCAACAGAAGAAATTCGACGAGATCCAGAAAAAACAGGCTGAGCGTCGCGCCGAATGGGCAGAGTTCAAAGCCTGGAAAGCGCAACAGCCGCAAAAAGCGCAATAATGCAGTAACCCCGAACCCGACGGCTAAACAGCGTCGGGTTTGCCTTTGTGGCGAGGGGATTTATCCCCGTTGGGTCGCGCAGCGGCCCCAAAACCTGCGATTGCGGAACATCAGAAATATCGCGTGCAATGGTTTTGCGGCTGCTTCGCAGTCGAGCGGGGATAAATCCCCTCGCCACAGGAGCCCATTCCTACATGGGGCTTTTGTGTTTGATTGAGGATTTTCTGTGCGTTCATTGTTCTGGCGTATTCTCGCGAGCTTCTGGCTGGCTATCGCTCTGGTGGCGGGATTATCGATTCTGCTCGGGCACATGCTCAATCAGGACGCGTGGATACTCAGCCGCCATCCGGGCCTCAACACCCTGGCCGCTGAATGGACGCAAACCTACGAAAGCCAGGGCGAAGATGCCGCCCAGGACATCCTCCAGCAACGTAAACGCCAATATCACATCGACGTCCAAGTGCTCAACGAAAGCGGCGACCCGGTGGTACGCGGCACATTCCCGCGCCGCGCAGCAGCGTTCGAAGCCCGCCAGAACAACGATGACCGCCGCCTGCCATGGCGACGCCTGACCGATGAGTTCACCAGCGATAAAACCGGTGACACCTATCTGTTCATCTTCCGCATCCCGCACCCGGAGCTCGACGCCTGGCACCGCGACAGCCTGCTTTGGCCGTTGAGTGCACTGGGTATCGCGTTGGTGGTGCTGACCTTGTTCAGCCTGCTGGTGACATTCTCCATCACCCGCCCACTCAGCCGTTTACGTGGCGCGGTGCATGATCTCGGGCAAACCACCTATCAGCAGAATAGCCTGGCGAAACTCGCTAACCGCCGCGACGAATTCGGTGTACTGGCCACCGACTTCAACCGTATGGGTGCGCGCCTGCAAAGCCTGATCGGCAGCCAGCGCCAATTATTGCGCGACGTGTCGCATGAACTGCGCTCGCCGCTGGCCCGTCTGCGCATCGCCCTCGCATTGGCAGAGCGCGCCAACCCCGAAGAACGGGAAAAACTCTGGCCACGCCTGACCCGCGAATGTGATCGGCTAGAAGCGTTGATCAGTGAAATTCTGGTGTTGGCGCGGGTCGACGCCGACAATGCCAGCGCCGAAGACGTGGACTTGAATGCACTGCTCGGCACGCTGCAAAAGGATGCGCAGCTTGGCTCGCCGGAGCAGACCGTGCGTCTCGACGTCGAACAACATCTGAACCTGACCGGCTGGCCGACGATGATCGAGCGCGCCGTCGATAACCTGCTGCGCAATGCGCAACGCTTCAACCCGGTCGGACAAGCGATCGAAATGCAGGCGGCACGTCAAGGTGAGCGCGTGGTGGTGAGCGTGCGCGACCATGGGCCGGGGGTTCAGGCCGAGCATTTGAGTCAGTTGGGCGAGCCGTTCTATCGGGCGCCGGGGCAGACGGCTGCGGGGCATGGTCTGGGGCTGGCGATTGCCCGGCGGGCGGCGGAGCGGCATGGCGGGACGCTGGTGCTGGCGAATCATCCCGAGGGTGGGTTTATTGCCAGTCTGGAATTGCCGCTTGTACCCGGCGCCGTCGTCCAGCCCTGAACCCCCTGAAGGAGTGAGCCTGCTCGCGATAGCGTCAGCACATTCAACATCAATGTGGCTGCACGAACGCAATCGCGAGCAGGCTCGCTCCTACAGTTGATTGGTGAGATCAGGCCTTCGCGGGCCAGGCGCTGACGAACTCGGTCAGATCAACCTTCTCCGCCACACGCGGTTCTTTCTGCGGCGTGCCGAGGTACAGGAACGCAATCACTTCCTCGCCCTCTGCCAGCCCCAAGCCCTTGGCCACAGTCGGCGAATAAGCCAGATCACCGGTGCGCCACACCGCGCCAATCCCCTGCGCATACGCCGCCAGCAAAATCCCGTGCGCCGCACAGCCAGCCGCCAGCAGTTGCTCGGCCTTCGGATATTTGAGGTGTTCCTGAAGTTTGGCGATCACCACAACCACCAACGGTGCTCGCAACGGGCCGTTACGCGCCTTGTCGATCATCGCTTCGGTGACTTCGCCGTCCTGCAGCTTCGCCGCTTCAGCGAGCAACTCACCCATCTGCTCACGCGCCGCGCCTTCGACGGTCAGAAAGCGATACGGCTGCAAATGCCCGTGATCCGGTGCACGCGTGGCCGCTGCAAACAGGACTTCGCGCTGTTCGGCGCTAGGGGCCGGGTCGATCAGTCGCGGAACGGAAACACGGTTGAGCAAAGCGTCGAGAGCCTGCATCGGCCACCTCCTGAAAAATTTGTGCGGCTATTCTAGCTGTATCTGCCATCAGCCTGCCGGTTTACATGCCCGGCCTCACGGGTAGAATGGCGCCCTTCCACATCAGCCCGAGCGGACTTCATGGCGTTGCCGACCTTACGGATTATTGGTTTCATCATCGGCATCTTCCTGATCACCCTGGCTATCGCCATGGTCGTGCCCATGGCCACCCTGGTGATTTTCGACCGCACCGGCGACATGCCGTCGTTCCTCTGGGCGAGCATGATCACCTTCGTCGCCGGCCTCGCGCTGGTGATTCCCGGCAGACCCGAACACATTCACCTGCGCCCGCGCGACATGTATCTGCTGACGGTCAGCAGTTGGCTGGTGGTATGTATTTTCGCCGCGCTGCCGTTTCTGCTGACCCAGCACATCAGCTACACCGACTCGTTTTTCGAAAGCATGTCCGGCATCACCGCCACCGGCTCGACTGTATTGAGCGGGCTCGACACCATGTCGCCGGGCATCCTGATCTGGCGCTCGCTGCTTCACTGGCTCGGCGGCATCGGCTTCATCGGCATGGCGGTAGCGATTCTGCCGCTGCTGCGAATCGGTGGCATGCGCCTGTTCCAGACCGAATCCTCGGACCGCTCCGAGAAAGTCATGCCACGCTCGCACATGGTGGCGCGGCTGATTGTGGCAGCGTATGTCGGCATCACCATTCTCGGCAGTCTGGCGTTCTGGTGGGCGGGGATGAGCCCGTTCGATGCGATCAACCACGCGATGTCGGCGATCTCTACCGGCGGTTTCTCGACCTCTGACCAATCGCTGGCCAAGTGGACACAACCGGCGGTGCATTGGGTCGCGGTCGTTGTGATGATCCTCGGCAGCCTGCCGTTCACCCTGTACGTGGCGACGATGCGCGGCAATCGCAAAGCGCTGCTCAAGGATCAGCAGGTGCAAGGTTTGCTCGGCATGTTGCTGGTGACCTGGCTGGTACTCGGCACCTGGTATTGGTGGACGACCAATCTGCATTGGCTCGACGCCCTGCGCCATGTGGCGCTGAACGTGACCTCAGTGGTGACCACCACCGGTTTTGCCCTCGGCGACTACAGCCTGTGGGGCAACTTCTCGCTGATGCTGTTCTTTTATCTGGGTTTCGTCGGCGGCTGTTCCGGCTCGACGGCGGGCGGGATCAAGATCTTCCGTTTCCAGGTCGCCTACATCTTGCTCAAGGCCAACCTTAATCAGTTGATTCACCCGCGTGCGGTGATCAAGCAGAAGTACAACGGTCATCGTCTCGACGAAGAGATTGTCCGTTCGATTCTGACCTTTTCGTTCTTCTTCGCCATCACCATCTGCGTGATCGCCCTGCTGCTGTCGTTGCTGGGCGTGGACTGGATGACTGCGCTGACCGGCGCCGCCAGCACCGTGTCCGGTGTCGGTCCGGGACTGGGCGAGACCATTGGCCCGGCAGGCAATTTCGCCACCCTGCCGGATGCGGCGAAATGGATTCTGTCGTTCGGCATGCTGCTCGGCCGACTGGAGATCATTACCGTGTTTGTGCTGTGTATTCCGGCATTTTGGCGTCATTGACAGCAGCCGGCGCCTGCAACAGCCGCGCCCGGTAATCGCCGGGCGTGGTGTCAAACCAGCGACGGAACGCGCGGAAGAAGTTACTCGGGTCGGCGAACCCCAATAGATAGGCGATTTCCAGCAAGGTCATGCTCGGTTGCGCCAGATATTGCTCGGCCAGTTCACGGCGCGTGTCATCAAGCAGTTGCTGAAAACTGGTGCCCTCCTCCTGCAAACGCCGTTGCAAAGTGCGCTGCGACAAGTGCAGGGTCTGCGCCACGGTGTCGCGCTTCGGTTCGCCCTGCGGCAGCAAGCGACAGAGCACCTGCCGCGCCTTGTGGGTCACGCGACTCTCGGAAAACCGCGCCAGATACTCCCCGGCAAACCGGTCATGCAATAGCGCCATCGCCTCGTTGGCGGTCGGCAACGGCGCCTCCATGTCTTCGCGCTCGAAAATCAGCGCATCGTAAGGCGCGTTGAACACCAGCGGCGCATGAAAGGCTTGCTTGTAAGGTTCAAGATTCTCCGGTTCATCACCCTGCACCAGCACTTTGCGCGGGTGCAGCGTGCGCCCGGTCAGCCAGCCGCACAGGCCCAAGGCACACGCCAGCGACGCTTCAGCACTTTGCCGGGTCGGTGGCAGATGATCGCCGTGCACGGTCAGGATCAGCGCATAACCTTCGTCGAGCAGCCGAAAACTCAGGTCGGCGCTCTCGGCGATGATTCGCTGATAACGCACCAGCCGCTGAAAACCTTCGGCCAGCGTATTGCTCGACATCAGCGCATAGCCGGCGACATGGAACGAGGCCGGTCGCACCACTTTGCCCATGTTCAGGCCAATCGCCGGATTGCCGGACAGCTCGACCGCCCGCTGCCAGAGCCGGGTCATGGAATCTTGCGGGAAGCGCGCATCCGGATCGGTGAGGGCTGCGTAATCGAGCCCCAACTGTTTGAACAGAACCCGGCAATCCAGGCCGTCCATCTCCAGTGCTTTGACAATCCCCATCGCCCAGCTTGCAGAAGTCGTTCGTTCGCTCATGGCGTTTTTCTTTTACATGATGGGTCGCATGCCACGGCCCTGTTTGCGAAGGATACTAAAGTGGCGCCCATTGTCACTGGCTGATGCCAGTCTTCACTCTAGACTCAAATAAGCTACCCGCAGAACAACTTGTCACCAGAACAATAACCACAGAGAACGCGGTCGTGGAAAACATCAGACATTTCAACAGCTTCGCTGAGTTCTACCCGTATTACCTCAGCGAACACAGCAACAGTACTTGCCGACGATTGCACTTCATCGGCACCTCATTGGTGATTTTCATTCTGGTGATGACCATCGCCAACGGCGCCTGGTTGCTGTTGCTGGCCTTGCCGCTGGCCGGTTACAGCTTTGCATGGGTCGGGCACTTCTTCTTTGAAAAGAACCGCCCGGCGACTTTCCAGCATCCGTTGTACAGCCTGCTGGGTGACTTCGTCATGTACCGCGACATGATCCTCGGTCGTGTGGGGTTCTGAAAAACAAGAAACAACGAGGATGGCCGATGAATGCCAATGCCCGCTTCACGCATATGAAGGATGGCACGCAGGAAGACTGGGCGATCATCGCCGCGGACTTCAGCGCTTACGCCAAGCAACTGTCATCACGAATCGTCACGCATCTGAAATTGCTCGAAGGTGATTTTGGCGGTTTCCCGGTGGATCGGCTCACCCATTCCCTGCAAACCGCGAGCCGCGCCTTTCGTGATGGCCGTGATGAGGAATACGTAGTCTGCGCGCTGTTGCACGATATCGGTGACACCTTGGGTTCGTATAATCACCCGGACATCGCGGCGGCGATTCTCAAGCCATTCGTCAATGCTGAAAATTTGTGGATGGTCGAGAAACACGGGATTTTTCAGGGTTATTACTTCTTTCATCATCTGGGCATGGATCGTCACCTGCGCGAACAATTCAGTGACCATCCGCAGTATCAGGCGACCATCGAGTTCTGTGCCAAATACGATGCCGCAGCGTTTGATCCGTCCTACGACACCCTGCCGCTGAGCTTTTTCGAGCCGATGATGGAGCGCTTGTTCGCCCAGCCGAAGAACTCGATCTACAAGGCGGCGATGGAAGAACACGCCCCGGCTTGATGTTGTTTGAACTGGCCTCATCGCGGGCAAGCCCGCTCCCACAGTGATTGTGGTGTTCACAAAACCTGTGGGAGCGGGCTTGCCCGCGATGAGGCCCTCTCTAACACCCGAGAAATCAGGCGAGTTCGGCGACTTTCGCGGCCTTTAGCTCAGCCTCCCGCGCCTGCGCATCCGCCAGCCGATACAGCTCGATCGTGCCATCCCAGTGCTCGATCAACGCCGTGCACGACTCCACCCAGTCTCCGCAGTTGAGGTAATCCACCTCGCCGACCTTGCGGATCTCGGCATGGTGAATGTGCCCACAGACCACGCCATGCAGTTCGCGCTTGACGCATTCATGGGCGATGGCTTCTTCAAAATCGCTGATGAAACTCACCGCAGTCTTGACCTTGTGTTTCAGGTACGCCGACAGCGACCAGTAGCCATAACCGTAGCGAGCGCGCCAATGGTTGAGCCAGCGGTTGAGGGTCAAAGTGAACTCGTAAGCCGAGTCGCCGAGAAAGGCCAGCCAGCGGTGATAACGGGTAATCACATCAAACTGGTCGCCGTGAATCACCAGCAGATGCCGGCCATCGGCGGTGACATGCACCGCCTCGTCGACCAACTGGATGTTGCCCAGAATCAGTTTCGAATAGCGCCGCAAAAACTCGTCGTGGTTGCCGGTGACATAGATCACCTCGGTGCCGCGCTTGCTCATGGTCAGCAAGCGGCGGATCACGTTGGTGTGCGCCTGCGGCCAGTACATGCCGCCGCGCAGCTTCCAGCCGTCGATGATATCGCCGACCAGATAGATCTTGTCGGTGTGATAGCCCTTGAGAAACTGCGACAGATGTTCGGCCTGGCAATCCCGGGTGCCCAGATGCACATCGGAAATCCACAAGGTCCGTACCCGTTGTTTGCGGCTGGGTTTGGCGAGCTCGGCGCTGGTCATGGGCAACCCTCTGCGATGTTTTCGCCAGCATGCTCGCGGCCGGTTAATCGACCATGACAAGCGCAAGTCAGTCCTGTGACAGCGCATCCCGAGTGCGCCGGTGTAGACTGACGCTCTGCCCGGAGACCCGCCATGCGACCGATCCTCACCCTGCGCCAATACACTCGCGACCTGATCGCCCACAGCCACGACCACCCGCAACTGGTGTTCGGCTTGTCCGGCGCGCTGGATTTCGAGGTCGAAGGCGTGGGCAGTCAGGTTCGCCAACAGAGCTTCGTGGTGATTCCGGGCGGCGCGCATCACGCGTGTGGCAGTGCCGACGGCAGTCGTTGTCTGGTACTCGACGTACCGGATGAACAATGGATTTCCCGCTCGCTCGGTGAGCATGCCGATGCCAGCCTGCGATTGCTCGACACCCCATCGCGTCTGGCGCTGGATGCCGGGCAAAGCCAACTGGTCAGTTGGCTGGCGAACAGCCCGGTCAACGATCCGCTGATTGCCCAGCAAGGCGCGGTGTTGTTGCTCGCCAGCCTGAATCACGCCCGCCCTGCCGAACTCGGCGCCCGTCGCCTGCCCTATGCGGCGCTGGATGCGCACATCGAGCAACACGCCGCGTATCCGCTGCAAGTGGCCGATCTGGCGCGGATCGCCGGGCTGTCCACGGCGCGACTGCATGCACGGTTTGTCGCCGAATGCGGGCAGACACCGATGGACTATATCCGCAGCCGGCGCCTGCATCTGGCGCTGCAAATGCTGGGCGAAACCGCGTTGCCCATCGGTGAAGTGGCGGATCGGGTCGGCTACAGTTCGCAGAGTGCGTTTTCGGCTGCGGTGCTGCGCGAATTCGGTGTCTCGCCCGGGCAACTGCGCCGCGAGCTGCGCGACAAAACACGATAGCCTGCCGACAGATTTGTATGGCCTTGCACGATTAAATGCAGGAGTTGCCGAAGGCTGCGATCTTTGCTTTTAAAGATCAAAAGATCGCAGCCTTCGGCAGCTCCTACATTTGAGATTGTGTCTGGATTAAGGATTGTGATGACTCCGCGTACCGCCCTTGGCGCCTTGCATATTGGCGCGTTGATGTTCGGCCTGACCGGTGTGTTCGGCAAACTCGCTGCCGCGTCGCCGGCGGTGATTGTCTTTGGCCGAGCCGCTTTCGCGGTGCTGGCACTGGCGTTTTTCGCTCGTTTCGCCAGTCAGAGCGGCTGGCAGAAACTGCAAGCGGTCGATTGGCGGCGGCTGGCCCTCAGTGGCGTGCTGTTGGCCGGGCACTGGGTGAGTTTTTTCATTGCGGTGAAAGTCGCCGGGGTGGCCATCGCGACACTGGGCTTTGCCAGTTTCCCGGCGTTCACGGTGATTCTCGAAGGGCTGATCTTCCGCGAACGCATCCGCGCCAACGAAATTCTGCTGGTGGTGCTGGTCAGCGTCGGTCTGGTGCTGGTGACCCCGGCCTTCGATCTGGCCAGCGGCGCTACCACCGGTTTGCTCTGGGCGGTGCTGTCCGGCCTGCTGTTTGCGCTGCTGTCGCTGACCAACCGTGCCAGCTCCGGGCGCATCCCGGCGGTGCAAGCGGCGCTGTGCCAAAACGTGGTGGTCGCGTTGTGTCTGCTGCCGGTGGCGGCGCCGCAACTGAGTGAAGTGCGCGCACTGGACTGGCTGTGGATCGGCCTGCTCGGGGTGTTCTGCACTGGCGTCGCGCACAGCCTGTTCGTCGCCAGCCTGGCGGTGATCAAGGCGCGCACCGCCGCCGTGGTGTTTGCGATGGAACCGGTTTACGGCATTACCATGGCGTGGCTGCTGTTCGATGAAAACCCGACGTTGCGCATGCTGATCGGCGGCGCCTTGATCATCGTCGCCATCGTGGTATCGAGCCGGATGTCAGGCAACGCCAGCAAAAAAGCAGTCGCAGCCGAAGCCGCCTCTCACTGAGTGCGGTCGTTGTGGCCGAGGTCGCGAGCAGGATCGATCTGATCGCGCACCCGCTGCTTGAGCACTTTGGCCTCGGGAAAACCGCCGTCAGCCTTACGCTCCCAGATCGGCACCGCGTCGCAGGTGATGTGAAACACCCCGCCGGTGCCGGGCACCAGAGACACTTTTCCCAAGTCATCGCCAAAGGTGCTGAGCAACTCCTGCGCCAGCCACGCGGCGCGCAGCAACCACTGACATTGGGTGCAATAAGTGATGACGATTTCCGGTTTTGTTACGGTCATGATCGCTGAAACTCCTGAGGCAGAGGGGCGCCGCTATAATAGCCGGCTTTATCGCTTGCCCCGAGACTCACCATGCACCGTTTGTTGTTCTGCCTGCTGCTAGGTCTGCTGCCATTTTTTGCTCATGCCGAGGAAACCTCGCGACCGAAAGTCGGCCTCGTGCTGTCCGGCGGTGCCGCTCGTGGGCTGGCGCATATCGGCGTGCTCAAGGCACTCGAAGAGCAAGGCATCAAGATCGACGCGATTGCCGGCACCAGCATGGGTGCAGTGGTCGGCGGCCTGTATGCCTCGGGCTATAAGATCGATGAGCTGGAAAAACTCGCGCTGAGCATCGACTGGCAGCAGGCACTGTCGGATGCGCCGCCCCGCGAAGACGTGCCTTTTCGCCGAAAACAGGATGACCGTGATTTTCTGGTGAAACAGAAACTCAGCTTTCGCGACGACGGCAGCCTCGGCCTGCCCATCGGGGTGATTCAGGGCCAGAACCTCTCGCTGCTGCTGGAAAGCCTGCTGGCCCACACCAGCGACACCCGCGACTTCGACAAGCTGCCGATTCCCTTCCGCGCCGTGGCCACCGACATCGCCAGTGGCGAAAAAGTGGTGTTCCGCAAAGGTCACCTGCCGCAGGTGATCCGCGCCAGCATGTCGATCCCGGCAGTGTTTGCGCCGGTCGAACTCGATGGCCGGTTGCTGGTGGACGGCGGCATGACCGACAACATCCCGCTCGATGTGGCCCGGGAAATGGGGGTCGATATCGCCATCGTGGTCGACATCGGTACGCCGCTGCGCAATCGCAAGCAACTGACCACCGTGGTCGATGTGCTGAACCAGTCGATCACCCTGATGACCCGGCGCAACTCCGAAGAACAACTGGCAGCCCTGCACCCCGATGACGTGCTGATCCAGCCGGCGCTGGCGAGTTTCGGTGTCACCGATTTCGGTAAAGCGCAGGAGATGATCGATGCCGGTTACCGCGCCACGCGGATTCTCGATGCACGCCTCGCCCGGCTCAAACCTGCCGAGTTTCAGGACGCCGAACTCAACGCCGCCCGGGCACCGGGGCAACGCACGCCGATCATCACCGCAATCAAGGTCGAGAACGACTCGAAAGTGGGTGACGATGTCATCCGCTACTACATCCGCCAACACATCGGCGAGCCGCTGGACCTGGGCCGTTTGCACTCGGACATGGGCACCCTGTACGGTCTCGATTACTTCGAACAAGTGCAATACCGCGTGGTGCACAAGGGCCAGGATCACACCTTGGTGATCAGCGCTCGCGGCAAGCGCAGCGGCACAGATTATCTGCGAGTCGGGTTGAATCTGTCGGACGACATGCGCGGCGACAGCGCCTTCAACCTCGGTGCCAGTTATCGGGTCAATGGCATCAACCGCCTCGGCGCCGAATGGCTGACGCGGGCGCAGATCGGCGATAAACAGGAACTCTACACCGAGTTCTATCAGCCACTGGACGTCGGTTCGCGCTACTTCATCGCGCCGTATGCGGCGTTCGAAGCACAGAACGTCGAATCAATACTGGATAACGATCCGATCGCGCAGTACCGCGTCGAACGCTACGGTTTCGGCCTCAACGTCGGCCGGCAGATCGGCAACAGCGGCGAAGTGCGCTTCGGTGTCGGCGAAGCCTGGGGCAAGGCGGATGTACGGATCGGAGATCAGGATCTGCCGAGCGAAAACTTCAACGAAGGTTTCTACACGCTGAAGTATTCGTTCGATTCGCTGGACAACGTTTACTTCCCCCACGAAGGCAAGGACATCAGCCTGACGTTTCTGCAATTCGAGCCAAGCCTCGGGTCGGACACGCGTTATCGCCAATGGGAGTTCAAGGCAGACAAAGCCATGAGCAGTGGCCCGGACACGCTGATTCTTGGCGGGCGCTACGGGCGCACGCTGGACGACGCCAATGTGGTGACATCGAGCTTCCTGCTCGGCGGCGCACGGCAGTTGTCAGGCTTTCGCGAAGATGCGATCTCCGGACAAAACGTCAGCCTGATGCGCGCCGTGTATTACCGCCGACTGACACCGCGCGCCTACCTGCCGCTGGACTTCCCGCTGTACGCCGGCGCTTCGCTGGAGCGTGGCCGGGCGTGGAACAACGACAATGAGTTCGACAGCGGCTACATCAATGCGGCGAGCGTGTTTATCGGCTTCGACACGCCGCTGGGGCCGTTGAACTTCACCTACGGTTTGAATGATGCGAATGAGCAGGCGGTTTATCTGAATCTTGGGCAGACGTTCTGAATGGAGTGAAACGTCAAGGATGATGGTGGCTGAAAGTCAGTCTTCGCGGGCAAGCCCGCTCCCACAGGTTTTGTGTACACCGCAAACCACTGTGGGAGTGAGCCTGCTCGCGATGGCGGTTTTAGCTACGCCGCCAAGAAAGGACTTCAGCGAATCCCGGCCAGCAACGTCCGCGCCGTCTGCCGCAACGGTTCATCACCGTCCTTGAGCAGCTCATTGAGCAAGGCAATCGCGCTGTCGATGTCACCGTCGTCAATGCAGGTTTGCGCCTGTTCAAGCTTGCCGGCGTTCGCCTCATCTACTGGATCAGATGCCAGCGGCGCCAACTCCAGCGTCTGCCCGAGGTCACCGAACTCATTGAGAAAGTCATCATCCAGCAGTGGTGTCTCGGCGTCGGCGATCCACTCCAGCTCGGATTCTTGCGCCGATTCGGCAGTCGGGGTTTCAGGCAGTTCGAAATCCACCGGCAACACTTCCAGACTGGAGCCCAGAGCCGACACGTCAGCCGCCGACTCGGCGCTGGCAGGCTTGCTGTCCTCCAGATCCCAGCTGGAATCCATCGACAGCTGATCCAGATTCAACTCGAAATCCGTGTCCGCTGCAGGTTGCACCGCAGTGACGGCGGCAGCAGGTGCGATCGGCAGCACCGGCACGGCTGTGACGAGTTTCGGATGTCGGGCACGAATGTCCCGCAATTGCTGCTCATCAACACCCAGATTGCGCAGATGACTTTCCTGCTCGTCAAAAGCGCCACTGGCGCCTTGGCGCCCGAGAACCTCCAGCAGTTGCAGACCGAGATCAATGCGTTCGGGCTCTTTGTGCAACGCGTCGCGCAACAGGCCGAGTGCTTCGCCAAGTCGCCCATACGCCAGATAAATCCCTACCGCTTCGAGCACGTCGCCGTTTGTCGGTTCATCACGATGCATAGCGACTGCGCTTGAACTGGTGGCATCAGCCGTTTGGGGCTCATCAGTCGTCGACTCATTGGCCAGCGGCAGAACCGGCAGCGTTTCGTCCTGCGCTTGCTGGCGCTGGCGACGGAGCCAAAACCCCGTTGCAAGTAAGCCCATCAGCACCAGAAAACCGCCGAGCAGGGGCCAGTTCGGGCCTTCATCGGAGGCCTCGACCGGCGCCGCACCCGGGGTCGGCACTGGCGGGCTGATGGCTGGCGGCGCTTTTTGCAATTCCATCAAGCGCTCTTGCAGATCACTCGCCTGCTTTTTGCCGTCGGCGATCAGCGTTTGCTGCTCCCGCACTTTCGCATTCAGTTCATCGATGGTTTTCTGCATCTGCTGGTTTGCCAGCACACTCGCCGCCAATTGCTCGGCCAGAGCATCGTTGACGGACGTGGCGACAGGCGATGGTTTCGGCGCGGCAGGCGCAGAGTCGCGTTTGCCTTGAGCGGCCGTTACCGGCGCGGCGGGCTCGACAGACGGGAAGCCAGAGGATTGTGGGCGCGGATCAGGCTCGACCGTGGAGGGGACGATACCCGGAGAGCCCGGAGGATCGATCAGCACCGTGTATTCGCGCAGTAAGCGGCCATTGGGCTGATTGAGCTGCACCAGAAAATTCAGGAAAGGTTCGTTGACCGGTTTGCTGGAGGTCACGCGGATCAGTTGACTACTGCCACGCAGGATCGGGGTGAACTTGAGGTCGTTGAGAAAGAACACCCGCTCGACCCCGGCCCGCCCGAACTCGTCCGGCGTGGCCAGGCTGACCGACAGTTCGCTTTCGCTGAGGCCGCCGACATCCACCAGCGCGATATCGGCCTTGAGCGGCTGATTGAGCGCTGAATGAATGGTGATATCACCCAGCCCCAATGCCAGCGACCAGCTCGAATAACTGAGTACACCTGCGACCAGCAGCCATTTGGCGCAACCGCGCAGTACCACGTGCCGACTTGCGAGCATGAGCATCCCTTAAATAAGCAAAACCGGTTTCTATGCGTTCGCACATCCGGTACGAACACGATATTGCCCAGTAGTTCTTATAGTCTGCTCTGCGCGATCCCTCAAAAAACCGGCGTGTGGTTATGCCTCAAGATTTTTCGAGATTGGCCAGAATGTGCCCGTGAACCCGCATGCACACCTTCATATCCGCCTCGTCGACGCCTTCGAACAGCTCAAGGCGCAATTGCGCGGCAATGGTTTCAATTTGTTCGATCAACGGCAGGGCTGGCGCACAGAGGACGATTTTTTTCGCTCGACGGTCTTCCATCACGGACTGGCGTTGCACCAGACCCTGGCCTTCCAGACTATCGAGCAAGCGTGCGAGGGTCGGCCCTTCGACGCCGACGCTTTGCGCCAGCTCACGTTGGGTCGGGGCTTCTTCGAAGCGCGCCAGATGCAGCAGCACCAGCCAGCGCGCCTGGGACAACCCCAGCCCGGCGAGGCGGCGATCCAGTTCGGCACGCCAGCCACGAGACATCTGGGCCAACTGCATGCCAAAGCGGTGTTGATCGGTTAACGGCATAAAACACTCATGATTAGGCTAAAAATAGAGAAATCTAATTATTAGTCAGCTAAGCATGGCCCACAGCTATAGGCAAGAGTTGCTCTGTACTGAATCGTTACATCCGTACAACGATTCAGCGAACACCATTCACATTTCAAATTCCGATTGCAGCGCAGCCCGTACGCAATACAGCACGCCTTCCGGAACCCGGCCGGCAAACAGCGCGGCAATTTCCGCGACCGGCGGTAGTTCACCCTCGCCGTCGAGGAATGCGTCCTGCACTTCGCCCATCAGTTCTTCCGGCAGATCCAGTGCCTGTTCCAGCGACAACTGCTGCTTGCCGATGGCCTCGGCGAGCATCGTGTAAACGTTCTTTTCCGAGCACAGCAATTGACCGGCGATCTGTAGCGGGGTCATGCCGGCGCGGGCCAGCGTGATCAGTTCATGGCGCACGTCAGCCACGACTTTCGGCACTTCAGCCTGCCCGCCGAGCACTTCGAGGAAGGCGTCGCCATAGCGCTCCAGCTTGCGTGCACCGACGCCGCTGACTGTGGCCATTTCCGCCAGCGAACTCGGTTGGCTGCGGAGCATTTCCAGCAACGTCGAGTCGGGGAAAATGACGTATGGCGGCACGCCGTGTTCTTCGGCGAGTTTGCGTCGCAGCGCACGCAGGGCTTCCCACTGTTCGCGCTCTTCGCCACGCACCAGCTGACTGGCCGGGCTCTTGCTGCCGCTCTTGGCGGTGATTTGCGGTTTCAGATCGCGGCGCAGTTCCAGGCTCACTTCGCCCTTGAGCAAAGGCCGGCAAGTGTCGCTCAGGCGTAAGCCGCCGTAGCCTTCATGGTCGACATCGGCCAGACCCCGCGCCACCAACTGACGGAACAGCGAGCGCCATTCGCTTTCGCCCAGTGCCTTGCCTACGCCCCACACCGACAAATGCTGGTGACCGAAGCTGCGAATTTTTTCGTTGTCCTTGCCCAGCAGCACATCCACCAGATGGCCGACGCCATAACGCTGGCCCGTACGGAAGATCGCCGACAGCGCCTGACGCGCAGGCTCGGTGGCGTCCCAGGTCTGCACGCCGTCGGTGCAGTTGTCGCAGTGGCCGCAAGGCTCGGGCATATCTTCGTCGAAGTAGGCCAGCAGCGTCTGGCGACGGCAGCGGGTTTCTTCGCACAGCGAGAGCATGGCGTCGAGCTTGTGCTGCTCCAGACGCTTGTGCCGCTCGTCGCCTTCGGAGTTTTGCAGCATCTGCTTGAGCATCACCACGTCTTGCAGACCGTAGGCCATCCACGCGTCCGCCGGCAGACCGTCACGGCCGCCACGTCCGGTTTCCTGGTAATAGGCCTCAAGGGATTTCGGCAGATCGAGGTGGGCAACAAAGCGCACGTTGGGCTTGTCGATGCCCATGCCGAACGCCACGGTAGCGACCATGATCAGGCCTTCCTCGTTGAGGAAGCGCTTCTGGTGATAGGCACGCAGATCGTTGGGTAGCCCGGCGTGATACGGCAGCGCCGGGAAACCTTGCTCGGACAGAAACGTCGCGACTTCTTCGACTTTCTTGCGTGACAGGCAATAGACGATGCCGGCATCGCTGCGCCGCTCGGCAAGGAACGCCAGCAACTGCTTGCGTGGCTGCTCCTTGGGGACGATACGATAGAAGATGTTCGGACGGTCGAAACTCGACAGAAAACGCTCGGCATTCTGCAAATGCAGACGTTCGACGATTTCTTCGCGGGTACGTTTGTCGGCGGTGGCGGTCAGGGCGATGCGCGGGACGTTGGGGAAGAGTTCCGCCAACTGGCCGAGTTGCAGGTATTCGCGGCGGAAATCGTGACCCCATTGCGATACGCAGTGCGCTTCGTCGATGGCGAACAGCGAAATCTCAAGACTCTGCAGGAACGCCAGCATACGCGGCTGTACCAGACGCTCCGGCGCCAGATAGAGCATTTTGACTTCGCCGCGCTTGATCCGCGTTGCCAGATCACGCTGCTGTTCGGCGCTCAGTGTGGAGTTCAATGCGGCAGCGGCCACGCCAAGCTCTTCAAGGGTGGCGACCTGATCGTCCATCAGTGCGATCAGCGGCGACACCACCACTGCCAGGCCTTCACGCAACAGCGCAGGCACCTGGAAGCACAGGGACTTGCCGCCACCGGTAGGCATCAGCACCAGCGCATCACCGCCGCTGGCCACGCGCTCAATGATTGCACCCTGACGGCCACGGAAACTGTCGTAGCCGAAGATGTCCTTGAGGACGCGTTGAGCCTGTTCGAGCATAAAAACTCCAAAAATCTACTGATACATCCCTGCCAGGCTGGTTCAGAACAGCCGTGGCTGCTTAAACAAAACGTAAGAGCGCATTGCATGACAGCCGCAATACGGGCAGGGATCGCAAAACGCGGCAGTATACCCGAGCCCTCCCCTGCACAGGGTGCCGCTGATAAGACTCTGATGAACCTGATGCACACTAAACCATGTGGGAGCGAGCCTGCTCGCGAATACGGTGGATCAGTCAATACTTAAAGTGCCTGAGAGACCGCCTTCGCGAGCAGGCTCGCTCCCACAGGGTCAAGATGCAGTCCTGCAATTGTGGCAAATCTGCCGTGCGGCTGGCTTGAGCGCGCAAGAAGGCCTAGAATTCCCGCATTGTTTATTCCCCCAAGGTAGCCCCGTAATGTCCTTCGCTGAGCAACTCACCCGCCTGCAAGTCTTCCTCGACGCCGACGAACTGCATGACGAGGCGCTGGATTACGTGGCCGCCCACGGCTACCTCACCGCGCTGTCGATCTGCGCCGAAGACGTCCCGGAGCGTGAATGGATCGACGCCCTGTTCGCCGAAGAGCCGCACTACACCGATGACGCGCAGCGCGCAGAGATCGAAGCCACACTGATCGGCCTCAAGGCGCACATCGCCCGTCAACTGGCGTCCGACGAAGAATTCGAGCTGCCGTGCGAACTGGATCTGGGCGAAGAGCCGGACGATTCCGAACTGCGCGGCTGGTGCATCGGCTTCATGGAAGGCGTGTTCCTGCGTGAAGCCGCCTGGTTCGAAACCGCCGAAGAAGAAGTCAGCGAAATGCTGCTGCCGATCATGGTGGGCTCGGGCCTGTTCGACGAACAACCAGAGTTCGAAGACATCGCCAAAGACGCCAACCTGATGGACGACATGATCGTGCAGATCCCGGAAGCCCTGACCGCGCTGTACCTGCTGTGCCAGGCACCGGACGAAAAACCGGCGATCCTCAAGCCACGTCACCACTAAGATCCGGCCTATGGACAACCCCATAGGCAACCGGTCCCTGATGTTGCGCTACTTGCTGCTGGCCATTGGCTGGCTGAGCGTGGCATTGGGGGTAATCGGGATTTTCCTGCCTGTTCTCCCCACCACCCCTTTCCTCCTGCTGGCGGCCGCCTGTTTCGCCCGCAGCTCTCCGCGTTTCTATCAATGGCTGGTCGAGCATCCAAGGCTCGGGCCGTGGATTCGTGATTACCTCGATGGCAACGGCATTCCGCTCAAGGGCAAGGTCTACGCGATCAGCCTGATGTGGGCGAGCATTCTGTTCTCGTGTTACCTGGTGCCACTGCCGTGGGCGCGGGGTTTCATGCTGACGAGTGCGGTGCTGGTGACGGTTTATATCCTCAGACAGAAAACCTTGCGCAATCCCTGATTTCACCCTGCTCTCGCCCCCGTCAATACGACCAACCGTTCATCGGATATACCCGGCCACCTGTTATTTCTGACAGTAGCCAACCCCTCCCCTTCAGGCCTTAAATTACTCCTGCCCCTGATCCGCAGCTCGAAATTCCAGAGCCAGAAACCCTTGAGTTCACGGTCGCACCTACTGGATGGAGTTGATCATGTTCACTTTCCGTCGGTCCCTGTTCCCCAGTCGCAATGAACTGCCCGCCCCGGCATCGGGATTGTTCCCTGCCTACTTCGCCGACATGGTTATCCCTGTGCCGGGCGCCGACGGAGGGATCAACAAAAACGCATACGAAGCGTTCGTTGAAGGGTTGTTTGCCCTTATCGACCCTTATCAGAAAATGGCGATCGATGATCTGCTGGAAGTTTTCCTGAATGACCAAAAGGTCGGCGAACTCAAGGTCAGGGGTGAACACCTCAATCAGCGATGGTTCTTCTTCATACCCAAGGACGGGCTTGTACCGGGTCTCTTCACCTGCCACTACCTATTGACCCGGGCAGGCGAAACCATACCTGACGATCCATCGGCCAAATTGACGCTGTTGCTGGAAATCGACGACCCGGCCGGTGACGACAAGCGCCCCTTCGAGCCTTGGCATTCGGAGCTGAAGAAGATCGGATTACCGCAGGATGTCATCGATAACGGTGTGACCAGGCGGTGGCTCGACACGGGCGTGCCTATGACCATCACCCGTTATCCGAATATCGCGGTGGGCGACATCATTCTCGCAATGTGGGGTAGCGTTTTTCTTCTGCCACATGTGCTGACACAGGCAGAAGTGGATGGCACCGTCGAAATTGTCGTCATGGCCCGACCCGAAGATATCCTCACTGCCGGTGACAGTGATGAAATGAAGATCCACTACGACGTTTGCGATCTGGTTTACAACTGGAGCGTGAAGTGGTCAGAAGCCGCCTTCGTACAAGTTGATGCCGGGGTATCACGCCTCGATGAGCTCATCATCAAGCAAGCGGATGACGGGAAAATCATTCTTGCAGACCTGGATGCCAACCCTGTCACCCTGCAGATCCTGATCGAAACCGACGACATCTTCACTGCCGGTGACACTCTCCTGATCACCGTGATCGGCACGCCGGTTCCCGGCAGACCACCTCAGACATTCAGCGTTGAAGCCATCGTCCGCACCCCGCCGTATATTCATGAAATCCCGGTTGCCTATGAGTTCGTGAAACTCTTCGCCCAAGGCACTCTCGATGCCTCCTATGCGTTGCGCAAGCAGGATGGCAGCCCGACGCTTTATTCCAGGCGCACTTTTGCCACAGTGATCGGCAATCCGTCGTTACTGCCGGCTCCGACAATCAGTGAGGTGGTCGGGAACATTTTGCCCCTCACGGTAATGGCGGCATCCGTGGTGATCAGATATTCAGGTATCCGCGATGGAGATCACATCACGTTGATCTGGCTGGGCAAAAAATCTAACGATGATGCCTACCTGCACGAAGAAGAATACACCGTCTCAGGTGAGGAGCAGAAAGCTGGCGAGGTGACGATTTACGTCAGCAGCGAGCACGTTATAGCTCTGGCGAACGGCAGCCTCAAACTGCAATACCGGGTATTCAACGATGCTACCGGCCAGTATGGGACCAGTGAGTCCGAGTTTCTGCGGGTCACCGTGGGAACATGGCAGGCAACGCTTCCAGCGCCCAAGGTTGAAGAAGCACCGGATGACATCCTGGATCCGTCTCAAACAGACAAACTGGTTCATGTGCTGGTCAAACCGGTGAACTGGGTCAAGGGCGATACGCTGACTTACCACTGGATCGGGATCACCCTGTACGGCAGCACAACCGCAAGCGTGCCGATCACACTGGCAACGGTCGGCCAACCAGTAAGGTTCCGCGTAGACAAACAATATGTCTCGGCCAATATCGGCTATTACGTGACCGTTATCTACACGTTGCTGCACGCGGCCACCGGGAATTACAGCTATTCCGCCCCTCTGGAGGTGCTGGTCGGCATTCCTCTGGGCAAATTACCGCCACCTACGGTTGTCCAGGCACCCAGCGGTATGCTGAACCCAATGGACGCACGTAATGGCGTGGACATTGATTGCAGCTACGCGACCATGGACGCCTTGCTCGACACACTCGGGTTGAAATGGCGGGGGACGCCAGGCGCCGGGAGTTCGGAAGACCTGGAGAAACCTGCCGAGGTTGTGGGCACCGTGAGGTTCCACCTTCCGCCCTCATTTGTCGGAGCCAATATCGCCCGTGAGGTAGCGGTCAATTACGACGTTCAGCGCTATGGCTTGTGGACCCTTTCGGAAGTGCTTTCGCTAAAGGTTCTCAGCTTTCAGAACCCTGAAACGGAACTGCCAAGACCCGAAGTTCCACAATCGACCGCAGGTGAATTGCTGGTAATGGAGCTCACCGGGAACGCGAACGTTCTGGTCAAGGCTTGGCCGTTTATTGCACTAAAACAATTGGTCTGGCTGTACATCGAGGGCCTGGGCAGCACGGGCGCCTATCGAATCGACCTGCTCACCGCGCATGAAGTGAACGCGACGCAACTCACTCAAGGCCTGAATGAAACCCTGCTCAAAACGGAATTGCTGAAATTGCTTCACGGCTCCAACGCCACCGTGGTTTGCAAAGTCATTTTCGATAACGGCACGAATGAAGATGCCGCCGCCATCGTTTTCCCGAGATTGCCGCTGGTTATTCGCCAGCACTACGAGTACGTCACACCCGTCATCACCGCTGTGATGTCGGCACAAGGGACGGTCATTCCCGAAGCGGGCCAGACCTACGACAAGCGTTTGACGATCGAGGGTACAGCGACACGAGCGGAAAAAGTCGATGTGCAAATCGACGGGGTCTCAAAGGGTATGCCTACCGTCGATGCCAATAGCCAATTCACTGTCACCGTGGACTTGATCGCAGGCCTGCATCGCGCCATTGCGATCGCCCAATATGAAGCCGACGACAGGATCAGTGATCCGAGATCGTTCACCATCACAGAAGCTACGTTACCCAGTATCACCGGCGTCAGGGACAGCAAGGGAGTCGTCGGCAACAACGGCACAACTTACGACTACCAGGTGACGGCGAGTGTAAATGCCGATCCCGACCAAAAAATCCAGCTGTACGACGGCGCATTGCCAATCGGACAGCCGATTAATCTGGACGGCGACGGCGATGGCAGCAACGTATTATCAGGTCTTCACCAGAAGCTTTACTTGCTCAAGGCCAAAGCACTTTATGGAAGTCAGCTTGAGTCACCCGTCCACTCATTTACAGTCAGGGCCCACCACACCACCACGCTGACTTCGGTCCGTCATTCAGGCGGAGAACTGGGCAACGGCGGGACAACCACAGACACCTCGGTGGTGGTGACTGGAGCGGCAACGCCGCTGTACAGCGTGCAGGTTTTTCTCAACAACGTGGGAGGGCAAATCGTGTCTGCCAACGGGAGCGGTGTCTGGTCGCTCAGCCTCGGCATTCATCTGGGCTCGAACACGGTGTACGCGAGGTCGGTAGCCAACGATCAACAGACCGTGTCGCGCAGCTTCACCAGGGAGATTCCGTTAGCACCGTTGATCTTCAATACCAGCCCGGTCACGTTGGGTGGCAAGACTTACATCATTCCCGGCAACCCCGACGTTCGTCCTGCTTCCAACGCAGGTAACTCGGTGCGACATCAAGCCTCCGGTGGCCGGCCAGGTTATACCTATGGATCCAGCAACACGGGAGTTGCGGTAGTCGATGGAACCGGGTTGGTAACCGTACGCGGCAGGGGGGAAACGACCATCACCGCCCGAGATGCCGCCAACCAGTCCAAGAGCTACAACGTGAGAGTGACGAATGTGATCCACTGTATCGGCTACGGGAATGGTAATTGGTCGGAAGCCAGCTCAAGGGTCACCTCGGGAGGTGCCCGGATTCCCAGCATGGCGGAGCTAAACGAAATATATGCGGCTTATGGGAGTCGGTGGCCAATGGGAAATCATCATTACTGGTCAACCGATGCCAGTAACTATTGGTGGATATTTCCGGCAAAAAAAACCAAGTATCTGGTTTCGGGAGGTGAAGGATCATCCAAACTATTTGGTCACTATTCGAATGTTGTAGGCATTCGCTGATGAAGAGGCAAGTCCATTCGCTGGCCGTTGTCTTTACGGGCAAGAAAAACCGAAGAGTGAATTTAAGGGGGCGACCGCTGGTCGAAAAACCGCCTTGACCTGTCAGATCTGACAGTAGCCAAATCACTCGTTTGATCGCTCAATCACTCCATCGCCCACACCATTCGGCAGGAGTGCCCGTCATGCTCGTCCAACCCCAAAAAGCCATCGGCACACTCGCCTTGCTCGACCCCGAAATCCCCGGCGCCAAGCTGCTACCGAGCGGCGAGTGGGCCATCAACCGCGCTGCCGCACTGCTCAATTTCCCCACTCAAGGCCTGAAGGTGCAGATCCCTGTCTGGTCGAACAAAAGTCTGGCCGACAAGCTCGAGTTGCTGCTCAACAACTTCGTGGTCGACCATCAAACCGTTACCCAGACCGCCGAACTGACCCAGCGCGCGACCTTGTTCGTCGCGCCGGGCCGTTTTCAGACCGGCTCCTCGGAACTGGCCTATCGGGTTACACGATTCGCTCAACAGCCGGAGCTTTTTGCTCCACCGCTCAAACTTACGGTCAAACTGGAAATTCCCGCCGGCCAGGACACCGATCCCGGGCAGGGTCACTCAAACCTGCACATGGAGTTCAGGCCGGCGGAAATTGTCCAGGACGGTGTCGACAAAGACACCGCCGAAAACGGCGTGGACATTTGGGTGACGGCCAAACCCGGCAGTGGCTCCAACCTGCCTTACCCGGGCATCACCGTGGGCGACGTGATCATCGCCAGTTGGGGCGGCAAGCTGGTGGAGTCGGATCCGGTCATCCAGGTGCAAATCGACGACCCGCTGAATAACCCTATCGTCATTCATATCAGCAAAACCATCATCCTTGCGGCGGGTGACTCCGGCAACGAAGGGCTGGCGGTATCATTCTTTGTCAGGGACTTTGCAGACAACGACTCCGAAGACTGGTGCAAGGAAACGCGCATCGTCGTCGACACCGGCAACTCGCGGCTGGATGCGCCGATTCTTCAACAGGCTGACGGCAACGAACTCGACCTCGACCAGTTGAATAACGAGCAATTGTTGCTCCAGGTCTTTGCAGCATCGCCTGTCGATTTCAAACTTGGCGATATCGTCATCATGCACTTGCAGGGCACTACCCTCGACGGCGAAACCGTGCAGGTCGATGCTCGCCAGAGCATCAACAAAAATCCACCTCTTGTCGTCGAGGTGCCGATGGACAACGACGGTGCCCGGGCACTGGCAAAAACCCAGGGGGTGTTTTTCTTCGACCTCGAACGTGGCGGCAGCATCATTCAACGTTCCAGAGGCCGCTTCATCAACATCATCGGCGAGCCCCAACGCATGGCAGCTCCCATTGTCGAAAGTGCCGTGAGCGGTGCGCTGGATCCAGACTTGTCGAACGTGATCGTACGCATCCCACACGATCCGAAGATCACCCCGGACACCGCTATCGAAATCATCTGGAGCATTACCCTCGCGGACGGCACCATTTTCGAACCCGAACTGGACTGGATCTTTCCAACCCCGCAGGAGGCCGATGACCCCGACGGCTTCATCGTCAGCATTTCGGGCCCCGAGTATCTGAAGCCCGGCGAAGGCGGCACGCTGCAGGTATCGTATAACCTGCTCAGCGAAGACGAGAACGGCGAGATCGTTCGCAGGCCTTCCCTGCCAGCCTCGCCGTTGAACATCGGCGAGCCCAGGCTTGAGCTGGTTCCGCCAATCCTGCTCGGTGAACAGGACGGCAGGTTTGAACCCAAGGATCTGCCCAATGGCATCAGCGAAGTCACCTGCCCCAACCCCGTGAACAATCCGACCCTGCCCAGGGATGTGGTGCACTGGCAACTGCATGATGCCCAGGGTGCGCTGCTTTTTACGGACAACAAGCCCCTCAACTCACTGAGCGCCGGCAAACCCGTAAAGTTTCCGCTGAACGCCGCGTTTGTTCAGCAGTACTTTGAAGCCCATCGCGGTGAACAGTTGATTGTGCGCTACCACATCGTTCGGGATGCGACAGGGAATACCAGTTATTCGAATCCGTTGGTGTCCACTGTTGGTGAGCCTCAATCATCGAAGTTACCGTTCGCCACTATCAAGGAAGCAAAAGGCGACCAGTTGAATCCGGGCGACGTTACAGACGGTGCAACGGTTGAAATCGGCGCTTCGGCTCAATTCAAAACAGATGACGAAGTGATGGTAACCGTGGAAGTGGAAGGCGCCGATCCCACTCCTCTTCCCGCTTATCTGGTGAAGTCTGAGGAGGAAGATAACGAACTGTCGTCGATCAAGGTACCTCACAGTCTGATCGATGGCGCAGAAGGCAAGAGCATCGCGTTGACTTACACCGTCAAGCGAAAAGCCGGAGGTATCGATGGGCCGGCGGAGATTACCGTTTACAACGTGCTTAATAAGTTGTTTCCACCGTCCGTGGTGAGCCCGGCGGCAGATCCGATTGACTCGTTGCAATACCCAGACGTGACGATACGAATTCAAGACCTCAACGCGCTGGATGGCGACCGGGCGCGGCTGGTTGAAGTCGACGCGCCGGTCGGGGCACCGCAATTTCCTTTGGTGGCGTTCAACAGCAACAAGCGGGTGAACACGTTGTTGAGTGCGGCGTTTTGGGCGGCTCGGCATGGGCAAGTGGTTAGGTTTCTCTGGAATCTGAATCGCGGTGGTGGTCAGGTTGGGAAATCGCCAGTGCTGACGGTGAATGTATTGAAAATTGAGGATGGGGATTCTCGACTACCGGTGCCAGCAGTCGACGGCAGGACTGAAAGTGAACTCGACGTAAAATTACTACAAGCGGCCGCACTATTAACCGTTACGCCATGGACGCATGTAGACGGTGAAAGGCTTTGGCTTCGATTTGAAGGTACTGACACCAAAGGAAACAGCGTCTTCTACGACGACTTGAAAGGCGAGGTGCTCAGTACGGCACAGGGACTAAGCAGACCTGTGCCCATTGCATGGTTGAGAGACTTGAAGAACGGAACGGATTTACGTATTACGGTTAAAGTTAACTTTGCTGGAGTAATGGATGAGGCGGCGGCGGCAAAGTTTCCAGCGCGCATTTATCTTGTTAAATCTGCCCCTCCTCTACTGTCTGAAAATTTTGACAACCAAGTAACGCAATATGCACGCCAAGGAGAAAGCATGGATTTACCGTCTATGCTTATCACGTACGTTTCCGGTGAGGGACGTATCGGTATCTTCGGTGAAATAAATGGGCACCCAACAATACCTGGGCGACGATCAGGGAAGTTCCTCAACACAGGGGAAGATCGCGGATTCACAACCGACCAACACATTCGAATTGACTTAAAGTCCACTTACAGCCGAATAAGCTTCTGGCATTCGTATATAAATACTACATACATAACACTAAAATTTCATGGAAAAGACGACACCCCTATCGGTTCGCAAATCATACTTGGACAAAGTACCTCTACGACCCCTTTTTTCTTCCAATACGAGGCGAGTGGAATCACTCGAATTGACTTTATTCATCCATGGGATTGGTACGCATTGGACTTCTTCGAGTTTCGAGTATGAATTCATTCAAAGAATACGGTGACGGATTTATTTTATCCGCCAAACTCTGTTGGTGATTGCCAGAATTGATCATGCTCGGGGAGCTGGTGGTAAATCAGATACTGGATAATCTTGAATTGCCCGCGTAGTGCTCGGATGGAAATCAGCTTTTGTGGCGAGGGAGCTTGCTCCCGCTCGGCTGCGCAGCAGTCGTAAACCTGTGCACGCGGTGAAACTGATACACCGCGTGCACAGATTTTGGGGTTGCTTCGCAACCCAACGGGGATAAATCCCCTCACCACAGTCGAGTTACTTCCGTTGATTGAGTGTGGGCAGTTTTTTGGGGCTGCTGCGCAACCCAGCGGGAGCAAGCTCCCTCGCCACAGATCGCAATGAGGCCGTAACTGTTGCGCCTATTCCTTTGGCACGACGTTATCCAGCGCCTGATTCACCGCCAACTCCCCCAACATCACAACCTGGGCAATGCCTAACGCCGTATTGCGACCCGGCCCGTCCAGTGTTCCGGCGAAATCACCTAGCATCACCGTGGCCGAGGCCAGGGATTCGCAGGCGTTGGCCAGCAGGGATTCGGTGTCGGTTTGCGGGTTGACCATGAACATGCTGCTGGGGGTGTAGGGGGTTGCCATGATTTGTGCGGGAGCGAGGTAGTGGTCGAGGGCGCGTTCGGCGGCTTCGTGGAGTTTTCTTGAGTTGAGTGATTCGTACGGCGATACCGAATCAGTGATCGGCGGGTTGGGTGTAGTTTCGGGCATCAGTTGGAACTCCGATCGAGGCACTTTGAAAGAATGAGTCTGTGTAGGAGCTGCCGAAGGCTGCGATCTTTTGATCTTGTTTTTAAAAACAAGATCAAAAGATCGCAGCCTTCGGCAGCTCCTACACAGACTCATTCTTTCAAAGTGCCTCGATCGGAGTTCCAACTGATGCCCGAAACTACACCCAACCCGCCGATCACTGATTCGGTATCGCCGTACGAATCACTCAACTCAAGAAAACTCCACGAAGCCGCCGAACGCGCCCTCGACCACTACCTCGCTCCCGCACAAATCATGGCAACCCCCTACACCCCCAGCAGCATGTTCATGGTCAACCCGCAAACCGACACCGAATCCCTGCTGGCCAACGCCTGCGAATCCCTGGCCTCGGCCACGGTGATGCTAGGTGATTTCGCCGGAACACTGGACGGGCCGGGTCGCAATACGGCGTTAGGCATTGCCCAGGTTGTGATGTTGGGGGAGTTGGCGGTGAATCAGGCGCTGGATAACGTCGTGCCAAAGGAATAGGCGCAACAGTTACGGCCTCATTGCGATCTGTGGCGAGGGAGCTTGCTCCCGCTGGGTTGCGCAGCAGCCCCAAAAAACTGCCCACACTCAATCAACGGAAGTAACTCGACTGTGGTGAGGGGATTTATCCCCGTTGGGTTGCGAAGCAACCCCAAAATCTGTGCACGCGGTGTATCAGTTTCACCGCGTGCACAGGTTTACGACTGCTGCGCAGCCGAGCGGGAGCAAGCTCCCTCGCCACAAAAGCTGATTTCCATCCGAGCACTACGCGGGCAATTCAAGATTATCCAGTATCTGATTTACCACCAGCTCCCCGAGCATGATCAATTCTGGCAATCACCAACAGAGTTTGGCGGATAAAATAAATCCGTCACCGTATTCTTTGAATGAATTCATACTCGAAACTCGAAGAAGTCCAATGCGTACCAATCCCATGGATGAATAAAGTCAATTCGAGTGATTCCACTCGCCTCGTATTGGAAGAAAAAAGGGGTCGTAGAGGTACTTTGTCCAAGTATGATTTGCGAACCGATAGGGGTGTCGTCTTTTCCATGAAATTTTAGTGTTATGTATGTAGTATTTATATACGAATGCCAGAAGCTTATTCGGCTGTAAGTGGACTTTAAGTCAATTCGAATGTGTTGGTCGGTTGTGAATCCGCGATCTTCCCCTGTGTTGAGGAACTTCCCTGATCGTCGCCCAGGTATTGTTGGGTGCCCATTTATTTCACCGAAGATACCGATACGTCCCTCACCGGAAACGTACGTGATAAGCATAGACGGTAAATCCATGCTTTCTCCTTGGCGTGCATATTGCGTTACTTGGTTGTCAAAATTTTCAGACAGTAGAGGAGGGGCAGATTTAACAAGATAAATGCGCGCTGGAAACTTTGCCGCCGCCGCCTCATCCATTACTCCAGCAAAGTTAACTTTAACCGTAATACGTAAATCCGTTCCGTTCTTCAAGTCTCTCAACCATGCAATGGGCACAGGTCTGCTTAGTCCCTGTGCCGTACTGAGCACCTCGCCTTTCAAGTCGTCGTAGAAGACGCTGTTTCCTTTGGTGTCAGTACCTTCAAATCGAAGCCAAAGCCTTTCACCGTCTACATGCGTCCATGGCGTAACGGTTAATAGTGCGGCCGCTTGTAGTAATTTTACGTCGAGTTCACTTTCAGTCCTGCCGTCGACTGCTGGCACCGGTAGTCGAGAATCCCCATCCTCAATTTTCAATACATTCACCGTCAGCACTGGCGATTTCCCAACCTGACCACCACCGCGATTCAGATTCCAGAGAAACCTAACCACTTGCCCATGCCGAGCCGCCCAAAACGCCGCACTCAACAACGTGTTCACCCGCTTGTTGCTGTTGAACGCCACCAAAGGAAATTGCGGTGCCCCGACCGGCGCGTCGACTTCAACCAGCCGCGCCCGGTCGCCATCCAGCGCGTTGAGGTCTTGAATTCGTATCGTCACGTCTGGGTATTGCAACGAGTCAATCGGATCTGCCGCCGGGCTCACCACGGACGGTGGAAACAACTTATTAAGCACGTTGTAAACGGTAATCTCCGCCGGCCCATCGATACCTCCGGCTTTTCGCTTGACGGTGTAAGTCAACGCGATGCTCTTGCCTTCTGCGCCATCGATCAGACTGTGAGGTACCTTGATCGACGACAGTTCGTTATCTTCCTCCTCAGACTTCACCAGATAAGCGGGAAGAGGAGTGGGATCGGCGCCTTCCACTTCCACGGTTACCATCACTTCGTCATCTGTTTTGAATTGAGCCGAAGCGCCGATTTCAACCGTTGCACCGTCTGTAACGTCGCCCGGATTCAACTGGTCGCCTTTTGCTTCCTTGATAGTGGCGAACGGTAACTTCGATGATTGAGGCTCACCAACAGTGGACACCAACGGATTCGAATAACTGGTATTCCCTGTCGCATCCCGAACGATGTGGTAGCGCACAATCAACTGTTCACCGCGATGGGCTTCAAAGTACTGCTGAACAAACGCGGCGTTCAGCGGAAACTTTACGGGTTTGCCGGCGCTCAGTGAGTTGAGGGGCTTGTTGTCCGTAAAAAGCAGCGCACCCTGGGCATCATGCAGTTGCCAGTGCACCACATCCCTGGGCAGGGTCGGATTGTTCACGGGGTTGGGGCAGGTGACTTCGCTGATGCCATTGGGCAGATCCTTGGGTTCAAACCTGCCGTCCTGTTCACCGAGCAGGATTGGCGGAACCAGCTCAAGCCTGGGCTCGCCGATGTTCAACGGCGAGGCTGGCAGGGAAGGCCTGCGAACGATCTCGCCGTTCTCGTCTTCGCTGAGCAGGTTATACGATACCTGCAGCGTGCCGCCTTCGCCGGGCTTCAGATACTCGGGGCCCGAAATGCTGACGATGAAGCCGTCGGGGTCATCGGCCTCCTGCGGGGTTGGAAAGATCCAGTCCAGTTCGGGTTCGAAAATGGTGCCGTCCGCGAGGGTAATGCTCCAGATGATTTCGATAGCGGTGTCCGGGGTGATCTTCGGATCGTGTGGGATGCGTACGATCACGTTCGACAAGTCTGGATCCAGCGCACCGCTCACGGCACTTTCGACAATGGGAGCTGCCATGCGTTGGGGCTCGCCGATGATGTTGATGAAGCGGCCTCTGGAACGTTGAATGATGCTGCCGCCACGTTCGAGGTCGAAGAAAAACACCCCCTGGGTTTTTGCCAGTGCCCGGGCACCGTCGTTGTCCATCGGCACCTCGACGACAAGAGGTGGATTTTTGTTGATGCTCTGGCGAGCATCGACCTGCACGGTTTCGCCGTCGAGGGTAGTGCCCTGCAAGTGCATGATGACGATATCGCCAAGTTTGAAATCGACAGGCGATGCTGCAAAGACCTGGAGCAACAATTGCTCGTTATTCAACTGGTCGAGGTCGAGTTCGTTGCCGTCAGCCTGTTGAAGAATCGGCGCATCCAGCCGCGAGTTGCCGGTGTCGACGACGATGCGCGTTTCCTTGCACCAGTCTTCGGAGTCGTTGTCTGCAAAGTCCCTGACAAAGAATGATACCGCCAGCCCTTCGTTGCCGGAGTCACCCGCCGCAAGGATGATGGTTTTGCTGATATGAATGACGATAGGGTTATTCAGCGGGTCGTCGATTTGCACCTGGATGACCGGATCCGACTCCACCAGCTTGCCGCCCCAACTGGCGATGATCACGTCGCCCACGGTGATGCCCGGGTAAGGCAGGTTGGAGCCACTGCCGGGTTTGGCCGTCACCCAAATGTCCACGCCGTTTTCGGCGGTGTCTTTGTCGACACCGTCCTGGACAATTTCCGCCGGCCTGAACTCCATGTGCAGGTTTGAGTGACCCTGCCCGGGATCGGTGTCCTGGCCGGCGGGAATTTCCAGTTTGACCGTAAGTTTGAGCGGTGGAGCAAAAAGCTCCGGCTGTTGAGCGAATCGTGTAACCCGATAGGCCAGTTCCGAGGAGCCGGTCTGAAAACGGCCCGGCGCGACGAACAAGGTCGCGCGCTGGGTCAGTTCGGCGGTCTGGGTAACGGTTTGATGGTCGACCACGAAGTTGTTGAGCAGCAACTCGAGCTTGTCGGCCAGACTTTTGTTCGACCAGACAGGGATCTGCACCTTCAGGCCTTGAGTGGGGAAATTGAGCAGTGCGGCAGCGCGGTTGATGGCCCACTCGCCGCTCGGTAGCAGCTTGGCGCCGGGGATTTCGGGGTCGAGCAAGGCGAGTGTGCCGATGGCTTTTTGGGGTTGGACGAGCATGACGGGCACTCCTGCCGAATGGTGTGGGCGATGGAGTGATTGAGCGATCAAACGAGTGATTTGGCTACTGTCAGATCTGACAGGTCAAGGCGGTTTTTCGACCAGCGGTCGCCCCCTTAAATTCACTCTTCGGTTTTTCTTGCCCGTAAAGACAACGGCCAGCGAATGGACTTGCCTCTTCATCAGCGAATGCCTACAACATTCGAATAGTGACCAAATAGTTTGGATGATCCTTCACCTCCCGAAACCAGATACTTGGTTTTTTTTGCCGGAAATATCCACCAATAGTTACTGGCATCGGTTGACCAGTAATGATGATTTCCCATTGGCCACCGACTCCCATAAGCCGCATATATTTCGTTTAGCTCCGCCATGCTGGGAATCCGGGCACCTCCCGAGGTGACCCTTGAGCTGGCTTCCGACCAATTACCATTCCCGTAGCCGATACAGTGGATCACATTCGTCACTCTCACGTTGTAGCTCTTGGACTGGTTGGCGGCATCTCGGGCGGTGATGGTCGTTTCCCCCCTGCCGCGTACGGTTACCAACCCGGTTCCATCGACTACCGCAACTCCCGTGTTGCTGGATCCATAGGTATAACCTGGCCGGCCACCGGAGGCTTGATGTCGCACCGAGTTACCTGCGTTGGAAGCAGGACGAACGTCGGGGTTGCCGGGAATGATGTAAGTCTTGCCACCCAACGTGACCGGGCTGGTATTGAAGATCAACGGTGCTAACGGAATCTCCCTGGTGAAGCTGCGCGACACGGTCTGTTGATCGTTGGCTACCGACCTCGCGTACACCGTGTTCGAGCCCAGATGAATGCCGAGGCTGAGCGACCAGACACCGCTCCCGTTGGCAGACACGATTTGCCCTCCCACGTTGTTGAGAAAAACCTGCACGCTGTACAGCGGCGTTGCCGCTCCAGTCACCACCACCGAGGTGTCTGTGGTTGTCCCGCCGTTGCCCAGTTCTCCGCCTGAATGACGGACCGAAGTCAGCGTGGTGGTGTGGTGGGCCCTGACTGTAAATGAGTGGACGGGTGACTCAAGCTGACTTCCATAAAGTGCTTTGGCCTTGAGCAAGTAAAGCTTCTGGTGAAGACCTGATAATACGTTGCTGCCATCGCCGTCGCCGTCCAGATTAATCGGCTGTCCGATTGGCAATGCGCCGTCGTACAGCTGGATTTTTTGGTCGGGATCGGCATTTACACTCGCCGTCACCTGGTAGTCGTAAGTTGTGCCGTTGTTGCCGACGACTCCCTTGCTGTCCCTGACGCCGGTGATACTGGGTAACGTAGCTTCTGTGATGGTGAACGATCTCGGATCACTGATCCTGTCGTCGGCTTCATATTGGGCGATCGCAATGGCGCGATGCAGGCCTGCGATCAAGTCCACGGTGACAGTGAATTGGCTATTGGCATCGACGGTAGGCATACCCTTTGAGACCCCGTCGATTTGCACATCGACTTTTTCCGCTCGTGTCGCTGTACCCTCGATCGTCAAACGCTTGTCGTAGGTCTGGCCCGCTTCGGGAATGACCGTCCCTTGTGCCGACATCACAGCGGTGATGACGGGTGTGACGTACTCGTAGTGCTGGCGAATAACCAGCGGCAATCTCGGGAAAACGATGGCGGCGGCATCTTCATTCGTGCCGTTATCGAAAATGACTTTGCAAACCACGGTGGCGTTGGAGCCGTGAAGCAATTTCAGCAATTCCGTTTTGAGCAGGGTTTCATTCAGGCCTTGAGTGAGTTGCGTCGCGTTCACTTCATGCGCGGTGAGCAGGTCGATTCGATAGGCGCCCGTGCTGCCCAGGCCCTCGATGTACAGCCAGACCAATTGTTTTAGTGCAATAAACGGCCAAGCCTTGACCAGAACGTTCGCGTTCCCGGTGAGCTCCATTACCAGCAATTCACCTGCGGTCGATTGTGGAACTTCGGGTCTTGGCAGTTCCGTTTCAGGGTTCTGAAAGCTGAGAACCTTTAGCGAAAGCACTTCCGAAAGGGTCCACAAGCCATAGCGCTGAACGTCGTAATTGACCGCTACCTCACGGGCGATATTGGCTCCGACAAATGAGGGCGGAAGGTGGAACCTCACGGTGCCCACAACCTCGGCAGGTTTCTCCAGGTCTTCCGAACTCCCGGCGCCTGGCGTCCCCCGCCATTTCAACCCGAGTGTGTCGAGCAAGGCGTCCATGGTCGCGTAGCTGCAATCAATGTCCACGCCATTACGTGCGTCCATTGGGTTCAGCATACCGCTGGGTGCCTGGACAACCGTAGGTGGCGGTAATTTGCCCAGAGGAATGCCGACCAGCACCTCCAGAGGGGCGGAATAGCTGTAATTCCCGGTGGCCGCGTGCAGCAACGTGTAGATAACGGTCACGTAATAGCCGATATTGGCCGAGACATATTGTTTGTCTACGCGGAACCTTACTGGTTGGCCGACCGTTGCCAGTGTGATCGGCACGCTTGCGGTTGTGCTGCCGTACAGGGTGATCCCGATCCAGTGGTAAGTCAGCGTATCGCCCTTGACCCAGTTCACCGGTTTGACCAGCACATGAACCAGTTTGTCTGTTTGAGACGGATCCAGGATGTCATCCGGTGCTTCTTCAACCTTGGGCGCTGGAAGCGTTGCCTGCCATGTTCCCACGGTGACCCGCAGAAACTCGGACTCACTGGTCCCATACTGGCCGGTAGCATCGTTGAATACCCGGTATTGCAGTTTGAGGCTGCCGTTCGCCAGAGCTATAACGTGCTCGCTGCTGACGTAAATCGTCACCTCGCCAGCTTTCTGCTCCTCACCTGAGACGGTGTATTCTTCTTCGTGCAGGTAGGCATCATCGTTAGATTTTTTGCCCAGCCAGATCAACGTGATGTGATCTCCATCGCGGATACCTGAATATCTGATCACCACGGATGCCGCCATTACCGTGAGGGGCAAAATGTTCCCGACCACCTCACTGATTGTCGGAGCCGGCAGTAACGACGGATTGCCGATCACTGTGGCAAAAGTGCGCCTGGAATAAAGCGTCGGGCTGCCATCCTGCTTGCGCAACGCATAGGAGGCATCGAGAGTGCCTTGGGCGAAGAGTTTCACGAACTCATAGGCAACCGGGATTTCATGAATATACGGCGGGGTGCGGACGATGGCTTCAACGCTGAATGTCTGAGGTGGTCTGCCGGGAACCGGCGTGCCGATCACGGTGATCAGGAGAGTGTCACCGGCAGTGAAGATGTCGTCGGTTTCGATCAGGATCTGCAGGGTGACAGGGTTGGCATCCAGGTCTGCAAGAATGATTTTCCCGTCATCCGCTTGCTTGATGATGAGCTCATCGAGGCGTGATACCCCGGCATCAACTTGTACGAAGGCGGCTTCTGACCACTTCACGCTCCAGTTGTAAACCAGATCGCAAACGTCGTAGTGGATCTTCATTTCATCACTGTCACCGGCAGTGAGGATATCTTCGGGTCGGGCCATGACGACAATTTCGACGGTGCCATCCACTTCTGCCTGTGTCAGCACATGTGGCAGAAGAAAAACGCTACCCCACATTGCGAGAATGATGTCGCCCACCGCGATATTCGGATAACGGGTGATGGTCATAGGCACGCCCGTGTCGAGCCACCGCCTGGTCACACCGTTATCGATGACATCCTGCGGTAATCCGATCTTCTTCAGCTCCGAATGCCAAGGCTCGAAGGGGCGCTTGTCGTCACCGGCCGGGTCGTCGATTTCCAGCAACAGCGTCAATTTGGCCGATGGATCGTCAGGTATGGTTTCGCCTGCCCGGGTCAATAGGTAGTGGCAGGTGAAGAGACCCGGTACAAGCCCGTCCTTGGGTATGAAGAAGAACCATCGCTGATTGAGGTGTTCACCCCTGACCTTGAGTTCGCCGACCTTTTGGTCATTCAGGAAAACTTCCAGCAGATCATCGATCGCCATTTTCTGATAAGGGTCGATAAGGGCAAACAACCCTTCAACGAACGCTTCGTATGCGTTTTTGTTGATCCCTCCGTCGGCGCCCGGCACAGGGATAACCATGTCGGCGAAGTAGGCAGGGAACAATCCCGATGCCGGGGCGGGCAGTTCATTGCGACTGGGGAACAGGGACCGACGGAAAGTGAACATGATCAACTCCATCCAGTAGGTGCGACCGTGAACTCAAGGGTTTCTGGCTCTGGAATTTCGAGCTGCGGATCAGGGGCAGGAGTAATTTAAGGCCTGAAGGGGAGGGGTTGGCTACTGTCAGAAATAACAGGTGGCCGGGTATATCCGATGAACGGTTGGTCGTATTGACGGGGGCGAGAGCAGGGTGAAATCAGGGATTGCGCAAGGTTTTCTGTCTGAGGATATAAACCGTCACCAGCACCGCACTCGTCAGCATGAAACCCCGCGCCCACGGCAGTGGCACCAGGTAACACGAGAACAGAATGCTCGCCCACATCAGGCTGATCGCGTAGACCTTGCCCTTGAGCGGAATGCCGTTGCCATCGAGGTAATCACGAATCCACGGCCCGAGCCTTGGATGCTCGACCAGCCATTGATAGAAACGCGGAGAGCTGCGGGCGAAACAGGCGGCCGCCAGCAGGAGGAAAGGGGTGGTGGGGAGAACAGGCAGGAAAATCCCGATTACCCCCAATGCCACGCTCAGCCAGCCAATGGCCAGCAGCAAGTAGCGCAACATCAGGGACCGGTTGCCTATGGGGTTGTCCATAGGCCGGATCTTAGTGGTGACGTGGCTTGAGGATCGCCGGTTTTTCGTCCGGTGCCTGGCACAGCAGGTACAGCGCGGTCAGGGCTTCCGGGATCTGCACGATCATGTCGTCCATCAGGTTGGCGTCTTTGGCGATGTCTTCGAACTCTGGTTGTTCGTCGAACAGGCCCGAGCCCACCATGATCGGCAGCAGCATTTCGCTGACTTCTTCTTCGGCGGTTTCGAACCAGGCGGCTTCACGCAGGAACACGCCTTCCATGAAGCCGATGCACCAGCCGCGCAGTTCGGAATCGTCCGGCTCTTCGCCCAGATCCAGTTCGCACGGCAGCTCGAATTCTTCGTCGGACGCCAGTTGACGGGCGATGTGCGCCTTGAGGCCGATCAGTGTGGCTTCGATCTCTGCGCGCTGCGCGTCATCGGTGTAGTGCGGCTCTTCGGCGAACAGGGCGTCGATCCATTCACGCTCCGGGACGTCTTCGGCGCAGATCGACAGCGCGGTGAGGTAGCCGTGGGCGGCCACGTAATCCAGCGCCTCGTCATGCAGTTCGTCGGCGTCGAGGAAGACTTGCAGGCGGGTGAGTTGCTCAGCGAAGGACATTACGGGGCTACCTTGGGGGAATAAACAATGCGGGAATTCTAGGCCTTCTTGCGCGCTCAAGCCAGCCGCACGGCAGATTTGCCACAATTGCAGGACTGCATCTTGACCCTGTGGGAGCGAGCCTGCTCGCGAAGGCGGTCTCTCAGGCACTTTAAGTATTGACTGATCCACCGTATTCGCGAGCAGGCTCGCTCCCACATGGTTTAGTGTGCATCAGGTTCATCAGAGTCTTATCAGCGGCACCCTGTGCAGGGGAGGGCTCGGGTATACTGCCGCGTTTTGCGATCCCTGCCCGTATTGCGGCTGTCATGCAATGCGCTCTTACGTTTTGTTTAAGCAGCCACGGCTGTTCTGAACCAGCCTGGCAGGGATGTATCAGTAGATTTTTGGAGTTTTTATGCTCGAACAGGCTCAACGCGTCCTCAAGGACATCTTCGGCTACGACAGTTTCCGTGGCCGTCAGGGTGCAATCATTGAGCGCGTGGCCAGCGGCGGTGATGCGCTGGTGCTGATGCCTACCGGTGGCGGCAAGTCCCTGTGCTTCCAGGTGCCTGCGCTGTTGCGTGAAGGCCTGGCAGTGGTGGTGTCGCCGCTGATCGCACTGATGGACGATCAGGTCGCCACCCTTGAAGAGCTTGGCGTGGCCGCTGCCGCATTGAACTCCACACTGAGCGCCGAACAGCAGCGTGATCTGGCAACGCGGATCAAGCGCGGCGAAGTCAAAATGCTCTATCTGGCGCCGGAGCGTCTGGTACAGCCGCGTATGCTGGCGTTCCTGCAGAGTCTTGAGATTTCGCTGTTCGCCATCGACGAAGCGCACTGCGTATCGCAATGGGGTCACGATTTCCGCCGCGAATACCTGCAACTCGGCCAGTTGGCGGAACTCTTCCCCAACGTCCCGCGCATCGCCCTGACCGCCACCGCCGACAAACGTACCCGCGAAGAAATCGTCGAACGTCTGCATTTGCAGAATGCCGAGCGTTTTCTGTCGAGTTTCGACCGTCCGAACATCTTCTATCGTATCGTCCCCAAGGAGCAGCCACGCAAGCAGTTGCTGGCGTTCCTTGCCGAGCGGCGCAGCGATGCCGGCATCGTCTATTGCCTGTCACGCAAGAAAGTCGAAGAAGTCGCGACGTTTCTGTCCGAGCAAGGTTTCCCGGCGCTGCCGTATCACGCCGGGCTACCCAACGATCTGCGTGCCTATCACCAGAAGCGCTTCCTCAACGAGGAAGGCCTGATCATGGTCGCTACCGTGGCGTTCGGCATGGGCATCGACAAGCCCAACGTGCGCTTTGTTGCCCACCTCGATCTGCCGAAATCCCTTGAGGCCTATTACCAGGAAACCGGACGTGGCGGCCGTGACGGTCTGCCGGCGGACGCGTGGATGGCCTACGGTCTGCAAGACGTGGTGATGCTCAAGCAGATGCTGCAAAACTCCGAAGGCGACGAGCGGCACAAGCGTCTGGAGCAGCACAAGCTCGACGCCATGCTCTCGCTGTGCGAAGAAACCCGCTGCCGTCGCCAGACGCTGCTGGCCTACTTCGACGAAGATATGCCCGAGCCTTGCGGCCACTGCGACAACTGCACCGACGGCGTGCAGACCTGGGACGCCACCGAGCCTGCGCGTCAGGCGCTGTCGGCGATCTTCCGTACGGGCCAGCGTTATGGCGTCGGCCATCTGGTGGATGTGCTGCTGGGCAAGGACAACGAAAAAATTCGCAGCTTCGGTCACCAGCATTTGTCGGTGTGGGGCGTAGGCAAGGCACTGGGCGAAAGCGAATGGCGCTCGCTGTTCCGTCAGTTGGTGGCGCGGGGTCTGGCCGATGTCGACCATGAAGGCTACGGCGGCTTACGCCTGAGCGACACTTGCCGGCCTTTGCTCAAGGGCGAAGTGAGCCTGGAACTGCGCCGCGATCTGAAACCGCAAATCACCGCCAAGAGCGGCAGCAAGAGCCCGGCCAGTCAGCTGGTGCGTGGCGAAGAGCGCGAACAGTGGGAAGCCCTGCGTGCGCTGCGACGCAAACTCGCCGAAGAACACGGCGTGCCGCCATACGTCATTTTCCCCGACTCGACGTTGCTGGAAATGCTCCGCAGCCAACCGAGTTCGCTGGCGGAAATGGCCACAGTCAGCGGCGTCGGTGCACGCAAGCTGGAGCGCTATGGCGACGCCTTCCTCGAAGTGCTCGGCGGGCAGGCTGAAGTGCCGAAAGTCGTGGCTGACGTGCGCCATGAACTGATCACGCTGGCCCGCGCCGGCATGACCCCGCTACAGATCGCCGGTCAATTGCTGTGCTCGGAAAAGAACGTTTACACGATGCTCGCCGAGGCCATCGGCAAGCAGCAGTTGTCGCTGGAACAGGCACTGGATCTGCCGGAAGAACTGATGGGCGAAGTGCAGGACGCATTCCTCGACGGCGAGGGTGAACTACCGCCGGTCGCGGAAATTGCCGCGCTGTTTGCCGGCCGGGTTCCGGAAGGCGTGCTGTATTGCGTACGGGCTGCGCTGCAATCGGAATTTGAAATGTGAATGGTGTTCGCTGAATCGTTGTACGGATGTAACGATTCAGTACAGAGCAACTCTTGCCTATAGCTGTGGGCCATGCTTAGCTGACTAATAATTAGATTTCTCTATTTTTAGCCTAATCATGAGTGTTTTATGCCGTTAACCGATCAACACCGCTTTGGCATGCAGTTGGCCCAGATGTCTCGTGGCTGGCGTGCCGAACTGGATCGCCGCCTCGCCGGGCTGGGGTTGTCCCAGGCGCGCTGGCTGGTGCTGCTGCATCTGGCGCGCTTCGAAGAAGCCCCGACCCAACGTGAGCTGGCGCAAAGCGTCGGCGTCGAAGGGCCGACCCTCGCACGCTTGCTCGATAGTCTGGAAGGCCAGGGTCTGGTGCAACGCCAGTCCGTGATGGAAGACCGTCGAGCGAAAAAAATCGTCCTCTGTGCGCCAGCCCTGCCGTTGATCGAACAAATTGAAACCATTGCCGCGCAATTGCGCCTTGAGCTGTTCGAAGGCGTCGACGAGGCGGATATGAAGGTGTGCATGCGGGTTCACGGGCACATTCTGGCCAATCTCGAAAAATCTTGAGGCATAACCACACGCCGGTTTTTTGAGGGATCGCGCAGAGCAGACTATAAGAACTACTGGGCAATATCGTGTTCGTACCGGATGTGCGAACGCATAGAAACCGGTTTTGCTTATTTAAGGGATGCTCATGCTCGCAAGTCGGCACGTGGTACTGCGCGGTTGCGCCAAATGGCTGCTGGTCGCAGGTGTACTCAGTTATTCGAGCTGGTCGCTGGCATTGGGGCTGGGTGATATCACCATTCATTCAGCGCTCAATCAGCCGCTCAAGGCCGATATCGCGCTGGTGGATGTCGGCGGCCTCAGCGAAAGCGAACTGTCGGTCAGCCTGGCCACGCCGGACGAGTTCGGGCGGGCCGGGGTCGAGCGGGTGTTCTTTCTCAACGACCTCAAGTTCACCCCGATCCTGCGTGGCAGTAGTCAACTGATCCGCGTGACCTCCAGCAAACCGGTCAACGAACCTTTCCTGAATTTTCTGGTGCAGCTCAATCAGCCCAATGGCCGCTTACTGCGCGAATACACGGTGCTGATCGATCCTCCGGGCTCTCCGGGTATCGTCCCCTCCACGGTCGAGCCTGATCCGCGCCCACAATCCTCTGGCTTCCCGTCTGTCGAGCCCGCCGCGCCGGTAACGGCCGCTCAAGGCAAACGCGACTCTGCGCCTGCCGCGCCGAAACCATCGCCTGTCGCCACGTCCGTCAACGATGCTCTGGCCGAGCAATTGGCGGCGAGTGTGCTGGCAAACCAGCAGATGCAGAAAACCATCGATGAACTGAATGCGAAAGTGCGGGAGCAGCAAACGCTGATCGCCGACGGCAAAAAGCAGGCGAGTGATCTGCAAGAGCGCTTGATGGAATTGCAAAAAGCGCCGCCAGCCATCAGCCCGCCAGTGCCGACCCCGGGTGCGGCGCCGGTCGAGGCCTCCGATGAAGGCCCGAACTGGCCCCTGCTCGGCGGTTTTCTGGTGCTGATGGGCTTACTTGCAACGGGGTTTTGGCTCCGTCGCCAGCGCCAGCAAGCGCAGGACGAAACGCTGCCGGTTCTGCCGCTGGCCAATGAGTCGACGACTGATGAGCCCCAAACGGCTGATGCCACCAGTTCAAGCGCAGTCGCTATGCATCGTGATGAACCGACAAACGGCGACGTGCTCGAAGCGGTAGGGATTTATCTGGCGTATGGGCGACTTGGCGAAGCACTCGGCCTGTTGCGCGACGCGTTGCACAAAGAGCCCGAACGCATTGATCTCGGTCTGCAACTGCTGGAGGTTCTCGGGCGCCAAGGCGCCAGTGGCGCTTTTGACGAGCAGGAAAGTCATCTGCGCAATCTGGGTGTTGATGAGCAGCAATTGCGGGACATTCGTGCCCGACATCCGAAACTCGTCACAGCCGTGCCGGTGCTGCCGATCGCACCTGCTGCCGCCGTCACTGCGGTGCAACCTGCAGCGGACACGGATTTCGAGTTGAATCTGGATCAGCTGTCGATGGATTCCAGCTGGGATCTGGAGGACAGCAAGCCTGCCAGCGCCGAGTCGGCGGCTGACGTGTCGGCTCTGGGCTCCAGTCTGGAAGTGTTGCCGGTGGATTTCGAACTGCCTGAAACCCCGACTGCCGAATCGGCGCAAGAATCCGAGCTGGAGTGGATCGCCGACGCCGAGACACCACTGCTGGATGATGACTTTCTCAATGAGTTCGGTGACCTCGGGCAGACGCTGGAGTTGGCGCCGCTGGCATCTGATCCAGTAGATGAGGCGAACGCCGGCAAGCTTGAACAGGCGCAAACCTGCATTGACGACGGTGACATCGACAGCGCGATTGCCTTGCTCAATGAGCTGCTCAAGGACGGTGATGAACCGTTGCGGCAGACGGCGCGGACGTTGCTGGCCGGGATTCGCTGAAGTCCTTTCTTGGCGGCGTAGCTAAAACCGCCATCGCGAGCAGGCTCACTCCCACAGTGGTTTGCGGTGTACACAAAACCTGTGGGAGCGGGCTTGCCCGCGAAGACTGACTTTCAGCCACCATCATCCTTGACGTTTCACTCCATTCAGAACGTCTGCCCAAGATTCAGATAAACCGCCTGCTCATTCGCATCATTCAAACCGTAGGTGAAGTTCAACGGCCCCAGCGGCGTGTCGAAGCCGATAAACACGCTCGCCGCATTGATGTAGCCGCTGTCGAACTCATTGTCGTTGTTCCACGCCCGGCCACGCTCCAGCGAAGCGCCGGCGTACAGCGGGAAGTCCAGCGGCAGGTAGGCGCGCGGTGTCAGTCGGCGGTAATACACGGCGCGCATCAGGCTGACGTTTTGTCCGGAGATCGCATCTTCGCGAAAGCCTGACAACTGCCGTGCGCCGCCGAGCAGGAAGCTCGATGTCACCACATTGGCGTCGTCCAGCGTGCGCCCGTAGCGCCCGCCAAGAATCAGCGTGTCCGGGCCACTGCTCATGGCTTTGTCTGCCTTGAACTCCCATTGGCGATAACGCGTGTCCGACCCGAGGCTTGGCTCGAATTGCAGAAACGTCAGGCTGATGTCCTTGCCTTCGTGGGGGAAGTAAACGTTGTCCAGCGAATCGAACGAATACTTCAGCGTGTAGAAACCTTCGTTGAAGTTTTCGCTCGGCAGATCCTGATCTCCGATCCGTACATCCGCCTTGCCCCAGGCTTCGCCGACACCGAAGCGCACTTCGCCGCTGTTGCCGATCTGCCGGCCGACGTTGAGGCCGAAACCGTAGCGTTCGACGCGGTACTGCGCGATCGGATCGTTATCCAGTATTGATTCGACGTTCTGTGCTTCGAACGCCGCATACGGCGCGATGAAGTAGCGCGAACCGACGTCCAGTGGCTGATAGAACTCGGTGTAGAGTTCCTGTTTATCGCCGATCTGCGCCCGCGTCAGCCATTCGGCGCCGAGGCGGTTGATGCCATTGACCCGATAACTGGCACCGAGGTTGAAGGCGCTGTCGCCGCGCATGTCGTCCGACAGATTCAACCCGACTCGCAGATAATCTGTGCCGCTGCGCTTGCCGCGAGCGCTGATCACCAAGGTGTGATCCTGGCCCTTGTGCACCACGCGGTATTGCACTTGTTCGAAGTAATCGAGACCGTACAGGGTGCCCATGTCCGAGTGCAAACGGCCCAGGTCCAGCGGCTCGCCGATGTGTTGGCGGATGTAGTAGCGGATGACATCGTCACCCACTTTCGAGTCGTTCTCGACCTTGATTGCGGTGATGATCGGCGTGCGTTGCCCCGGTGCCCGGGCGGCGTTGAGTTCGGCGTCCTGAAACTCGGCAGGTTTGAGCCGGGCGAGGCGTGCATCGAGAATCCGCGTGGCGCGGTAACCGGCATCGATCATCTCCTGCGCTTTACCGAAATCGGTGACACCGAAACTCGCCAGCGCCGGCTGGATCAGCACGTCATCGGGGTGCAGGGCTGCCAGTTGTTCTTCGGAGTTGCGCCGGGTCATCAGGGTGATCGACTGGTTCAGCACATCGACCACGGTGGTCAGTTGCTTGCGATTGCGCAGCGGCGTACCGATGTCGACCACGATGGCGATATCGACCCCCATTTCCCGGGCCACATCGAGCGGGATGTTGTCGGTCATGCCGCCGTCCACCAGCAACCGGCCATCGAGTTCGACCGGCGCAAACACTGCCGGGATCGACATGCTGGCGCGGATCACCTGCGGCAGGTGACCTTTGCGGAACACCACTTTTTCGCCACTGGCGATGTCGGTGGCCACGGCGCGGAAGGGAATCGGCAGCTTGTCGAAGTCGCGGGTGTCGCTGGTGTGGGCCAGCAGGCTTTCCAGCAGCAGCGAGAGGTTCTGGCCCTGAATCACCCCGATGGGCAGGCCGAGGCTGCCGTCGTCGCGAAAGCTGAGTTTCTGTTTCACCAGAAAATCACGGTCATCCTGTTTTCGGCGAAAAGGCACGTCTTCGCGGGGCGGCGCATCCGACAGTGCCTGCTGCCAGTCGATGCTCAGCGCGAGTTTTTCCAGCTCATCGATCTTATAGCCCGAGGCATACAGGCCGCCGACCACTGCACCCATGCTGGTGCCGGCAATCGCGTCGATCTTGATGCCTTGCTCTTCGAGTGCCTTGAGCACGCCGATATGCGCCAGCCCACGAGCGGCACCGCCGGACAGCACGAGGCCGACTTTCGGTCGCGAGGTTTCCTCGGCATGAGCAAAAAATGGCAGCAGACCTAGCAGCAGGCAGAACAACAAACGGTGCATGGTGAGTCTCGGGGCAAGCGATAAAGCCGGCTATTATAGCGGCGCCCCTCTGCCTCAGGAGTTTCAGCGATCATGACCGTAACAAAACCGGAAATCGTCATCACTTATTGCACCCAATGTCAGTGGTTGCTGCGCGCCGCGTGGCTGGCGCAGGAGTTGCTCAGCACCTTTGGCGATGACTTGGGAAAAGTGTCTCTGGTGCCCGGCACCGGCGGGGTGTTTCACATCACCTGCGACGCGGTGCCGATCTGGGAGCGTAAGGCTGACGGCGGTTTTCCCGAGGCCAAAGTGCTCAAGCAGCGGGTGCGCGATCAGATCGATCCTGCTCGCGACCTCGGCCACAACGACCGCACTCAGTGAGAGGCGGCTTCGGCTGCGACTGCTTTTTTGCTGGCGTTGCCTGACATCCGGCTCGATACCACGATGGCGACGATGATCAAGGCGCCGCCGATCAGCATGCGCAACGTCGGGTTTTCATCGAACAGCAGCCACGCCATGGTAATGCCGTAAACCGGTTCCATCGCAAACACCACGGCGGCGGTGCGCGCCTTGATCACCGCCAGGCTGGCGACGAACAGGCTGTGCGCGACGCCAGTGCAGAACACCCCGAGCAGGCCGATCCACAGCCAGTCCAGTGCGCGCACTTCACTCAGTTGCGGCGCCGCCACCGGCAGCAGACACAACGCGACCACCACGTTTTGGCACAGCGCCGCTTGCACCGCCGGGATGCGCCCGGAGCTGGCACGGTTGGTCAGCGACAGCAGCGCAAACAGCAGGCCGGACAGCACCGCCCAGAGCAAACCGGTGGTAGCGCCGCTGGCCAGATCGAAGGCCGGGGTCACCAGCACCAGACCGACGCTGACCAGCACCACCAGCAGAATTTCGTTGGCGCGGATGCGTTCGCGGAAGATCAGCCCTTCGAGAATCACCGTGAACGCCGGGAAACTGGCAAAGCCCAGTGTCGCGATGGCCACCCCGGCGACTTTCACCGCAATGAAAAAACTCACCCAGTGCCCGGCCAACAGCACGCCACTGAGGGCCAGCCGCCGCCAATCGACCGCTTGCAGTTTCTGCCAGCCGCTCTGACTGGCGAAACGAGCGAAAAACGCCAGTGCCAGCACCGCGAAAGCGGCTCGGCCAAAGACAATCACCGCCGGCGACGCGGCAGCGAGTTTGCCGAACACACCGGTCAGGCCGAACATCAACGCGCCAATATGCAAGGCGCCAAGGGCGGTACGCGGAGTCATCACAATCCTTAATCCAGACACAATCTCAAATGTAGGAGCTGCCGAAGGCTGCGATCTTTTGATCTTTAAAAGCAAAGATCGCAGCCTTCGGCAACTCCTGCATTTAATCGTGCAAGGCCATACAAATCTGTCGGCAGGCTATCGTGTTTTGTCGCGCAGCTCGCGGCGCAGTTGCCCGGGCGAGACACCGAATTCGCGCAGCACCGCAGCCGAAAACGCACTCTGCGAACTGTAGCCGACCCGATCCGCCACTTCACCGATGGGCAACGCGGTTTCGCCCAGCATTTGCAGCGCCAGATGCAGGCGCCGGCTGCGGATATAGTCCATCGGTGTCTGCCCGCATTCGGCGACAAACCGTGCATGCAGTCGCGCCGTGGACAGCCCGGCGATCCGCGCCAGATCGGCCACTTGCAGCGGATACGCGGCGTGTTGCTCGATGTGCGCATCCAGCGCCGCATAGGGCAGGCGACGGGCGCCGAGTTCGGCAGGGCGGGCGTGATTCAGGCTGGCGAGCAACAACACCGCGCCTTGCTGGGCAATCAGCGGATCGTTGACCGGGCTGTTCGCCAGCCAACTGACCAGTTGGCTTTGCCCGGCATCCAGCGCCAGACGCGATGGGGTGTCGAGCAATCGCAGGCTGGCATCGGCATGCTCACCGAGCGAGCGGGAAATCCATTGTTCATCCGGTACGTCGAGTACCAGACAACGACTGCCGTCGGCACTGCCACACGCGTGATGCGCGCCGCCCGGAATCACCACGAAGCTCTGTTGGCGAACCTGACTGCCCACGCCTTCGACCTCGAAATCCAGCGCGCCGGACAAGCCGAACACCAGTTGCGGGTGGTCGTGGCTGTGGGCGATCAGGTCGCGAGTGTATTGGCGCAGGGTGAGGATCGGTCGCATGGCGGGTCTCCGGGCAGAGCGTCAGTCTACACCGGCGCACTCGGGATGCGCTGTCACAGGACTGACTTGCGCTTGTCATGGTCGATTAACCGGCCGCGAGCATGCTGGCGAAAACATCGCAGAGGGTTGCCCATGACCAGCGCCGAGCTCGCCAAACCCAGCCGCAAACAACGGGTACGGACCTTGTGGATTTCCGATGTGCATCTGGGCACCCGGGATTGCCAGGCCGAACATCTGTCGCAGTTTCTCAAGGGCTATCACACCGACAAGATCTATCTGGTCGGCGATATCATCGACGGCTGGAAGCTGCGCGGCGGCATGTACTGGCCGCAGGCGCACACCAACGTGATCCGCCGCTTGCTGACCATGAGCAAGCGCGGCACCGAGGTGATCTATGTCACCGGCAACCACGACGAGTTTTTGCGGCGCTATTCGAAACTGATTCTGGGCAACATCCAGTTGGTCGACGAGGCGGTGCATGTCACCGCCGATGGCCGGCATCTGCTGGTGATTCACGGCGACCAGTTTGATGTGATTACCCGTTATCACCGCTGGCTGGCCTTTCTCGGCGACTCGGCTTACGAGTTCACTTTGACCCTCAACCGCTGGCTCAACCATTGGCGCGCTCGCTACGGTTATGGCTACTGGTCGCTGTCGGCGTACCTGAAACACAAGGTCAAGACTGCGGTGAGTTTCATCAGCGATTTTGAAGAAGCCATCGCCCATGAATGCGTCAAGCGCGAACTGCATGGCGTGGTCTGTGGGCACATTCACCATGCCGAGATCCGCAAGGTCGGCGAGGTGGATTACCTCAACTGCGGAGACTGGGTGGAGTCGTGCACGGCGTTGATCGAGCACTGGGATGGCACGATCGAGCTGTATCGGCTGGCGGATGCGCAGGCGCGGGAGGCTGAGCTAAAGGCCGCGAAAGTCGCCGAACTCGCCTGATTTCTCGGGTGTTAGAGAGGGCCTCATCGCGGGCAAGCCCGCTCCCACAGGTTTTGTGAACACCACAATCACTGTGGGAGCGGGCTTGCCCGCGATGAGGCCAGTTCAAACAACATCAAGCCGGGGCGTGTTCTTCCATCGCCGCCTTGTAGATCGAGTTCTTCGGCTGGGCGAACAAGCGCTCCATCATCGGCTCGAAAAAGCTCAGCGGCAGGGTGTCGTAGGACGGATCAAACGCTGCGGCATCGTATTTGGCACAGAACTCGATGGTCGCCTGATACTGCGGATGGTCACTGAATTGTTCGCGCAGGTGACGATCCATGCCCAGATGATGAAAGAAGTAATAACCCTGAAAAATCCCGTGTTTCTCGACCATCCACAAATTTTCAGCATTGACGAATGGCTTGAGAATCGCCGCCGCGATGTCCGGGTGATTATACGAACCCAAGGTGTCACCGATATCGTGCAACAGCGCGCAGACTACGTATTCCTCATCACGGCCATCACGAAAGGCGCGGCTCGCGGTTTGCAGGGAATGGGTGAGCCGATCCACCGGGAAACCGCCAAAATCACCTTCGAGCAATTTCAGATGCGTGACGATTCGTGATGACAGTTGCTTGGCGTAAGCGCTGAAGTCCGCGGCGATGATCGCCCAGTCTTCCTGCGTGCCATCCTTCATATGCGTGAAGCGGGCATTGGCATTCATCGGCCATCCTCGTTGTTTCTTGTTTTTCAGAACCCCACACGACCGAGGATCATGTCGCGGTACATGACGAAGTCACCCAGCAGGCTGTACAACGGATGCTGGAAAGTCGCCGGGCGGTTCTTTTCAAAGAAGAAGTGCCCGACCCATGCAAAGCTGTAACCGGCCAGCGGCAAGGCCAGCAACAGCAACCAGGCGCCGTTGGCGATGGTCATCACCAGAATGAAAATCACCAATGAGGTGCCGATGAAGTGCAATCGTCGGCAAGTACTGTTGCTGTGTTCGCTGAGGTAATACGGGTAGAACTCAGCGAAGCTGTTGAAATGTCTGATGTTTTCCACGACCGCGTTCTCTGTGGTTATTGTTCTGGTGACAAGTTGTTCTGCGGGTAGCTTATTTGAGTCTAGAGTGAAGACTGGCATCAGCCAGTGACAATGGGCGCCACTTTAGTATCCTTCGCAAACAGGGCCGTGGCATGCGACCCATCATGTAAAAGAAAAACGCCATGAGCGAACGAACGACTTCTGCAAGCTGGGCGATGGGGATTGTCAAAGCACTGGAGATGGACGGCCTGGATTGCCGGGTTCTGTTCAAACAGTTGGGGCTCGATTACGCAGCCCTCACCGATCCGGATGCGCGCTTCCCGCAAGATTCCATGACCCGGCTCTGGCAGCGGGCGGTCGAGCTGTCCGGCAATCCGGCGATTGGCCTGAACATGGGCAAAGTGGTGCGACCGGCCTCGTTCCATGTCGCCGGCTATGCGCTGATGTCGAGCAATACGCTGGCCGAAGGTTTTCAGCGGCTGGTGCGTTATCAGCGAATCATCGCCGAGAGCGCCGACCTGAGTTTTCGGCTGCTCGACGAAGGTTATGCGCTGATCCTGACCGTGCACGGCGATCATCTGCCACCGACCCGGCAAAGTGCTGAAGCGTCGCTGGCGTGTGCCTTGGGCCTGTGCGGCTGGCTGACCGGGCGCACGCTGCACCCGCGCAAAGTGCTGGTGCAGGGTGATGAACCGGAGAATCTTGAACCTTACAAGCAAGCCTTTCATGCGCCGCTGGTGTTCAACGCGCCTTACGATGCGCTGATTTTCGAGCGCGAAGACATGGAGGCGCCGTTGCCGACCGCCAACGAGGCGATGGCGCTATTGCATGACCGGTTTGCCGGGGAGTATCTGGCGCGGTTTTCCGAGAGTCGCGTGACCCACAAGGCGCGGCAGGTGCTCTGTCGCTTGCTGCCGCAGGGCGAACCGAAGCGCGACACCGTGGCGCAGACCCTGCACTTGTCGCAGCGCACTTTGCAACGGCGTTTGCAGGAGGAGGGCACCAGTTTTCAGCAACTGCTTGATGACACGCGCCGTGAACTGGCCGAGCAATATCTGGCGCAACCGAGCATGACCTTGCTGGAAATCGCCTATCTATTGGGGTTCGCCGACCCGAGTAACTTCTTCCGCGCGTTCCGTCGCTGGTTTGACACCACGCCCGGCGATTACCGGGCGCGGCTGTTGCAGGCGCCGGCTGCTGTCAATGACGCCAAAATGCCGGAATACACAGCACAAACACGGTAATGATCTCCAGTCGGCCGAGCAGCATGCCGAACGACAGAATCCATTTCGCCGCATCCGGCAGGGTGGCGAAATTGCCTGCCGGGCCAATGGTCTCGCCCAGTCCCGGACCGACACCGGACACGGTGCTGGCGGCGCCGGTCAGCGCAGTCATCCAGTCCACGCCCAGCAACGACAGCAGCAGGGCGATCACGCAGATGGTGATGGCGAAGAAGAACGAAAAGGTCAGAATCGAACGGACAATCTCTTCGTCGAGACGATGACCGTTGTACTTCTGCTTGATCACCGCACGCGGGTGAATCAACTGATTAAGGTTGGCCTTGAGCAAGATGTAGGCGACCTGGAAACGGAAGATCTTGATCCCGCCCGCCGTCGAGCCGGAACAGCCGCCGACGAAACCCAGATAAAAGAACAGCATCAGCGAGAAGTTGCCCCACAGGCTGTAGTCGCCGAGGGCAAAACCGGTGGTGGTCACCACTGAGGTCACGTTCAGCGCCACATGGCGCAGGGCGTCGAGCCAATGCAGATTGGTCGTCCACCAATACCAGGTGCCGAGTACCAGCCAGGTCACCAGCAACATGCCGAGCAAACCTTGCACCTGCTGATCCTTGAGCAGCGCTTTGCGATTGCCGCGCATCGTCGCCACGTACAGGGTGAACGGCAGGCTGCCGAGGATCATCACAACGACCGCGACCCAATGCACCGCCGGTTGTGTCCACTTGGCCAGCGATTGGTCAGAGGTCGAGAAACCGCCGGTAGAGATCGCCGACATCGCGTGGTTGATCGCATCGAACGGGCTCATCCCCGCCCACCAGAACGCCAGACTGCCGAGAATGGTGATGCCGACATACGCTGCCACAATCAGCCGCGCCACCATGTGCGAGCGTGGCATGACTTTCTCGGAGCGGTCCGAGGATTCGGTCTGGAACAGGCGCATGCCACCGATTCGCAGCAGCGGCAGAATCGCTACCGCCATGCCGATGAAGCCGATGCCGCCGAGCCAGTGAAGCAGCGAGCGCCAGATCAGGATGCCCGGCGACATGGTGTCGAGCCCGCTCAATACAGTCGAGCCGGTGGCGGTGATGCCGGACATGCTTTCGAAAAACGAGTCGGTGTAGCTGATGTGCTGGGTCAGCAGAAACGGCAGCGCGGCGAAAATACATACCACCAGCCAACTGCTGACCGTCAGCAGATACATGTCGCGCGGGCGCAGGTGAATGTGTTCGGGTCTGCCGGGAATCACCAGCGCGAGGCCGGCGACGAAGGTGATCATGCTCGCCCAGAGGAACGACGGCATGTCGCCGGTGCGGTCGAAAATCACCAGGGTGGCCATGGGCACGACCATGGCGATAGCCAGGGTGATCAGGAAGATGCCGATGATGAAACCAATAATCCGTAAGGTCGGCAACGCCATGAAGTCCGCTCGGGCTGATGTGGAAGGGCGCCATTCTACCCGTGAGGCCGGGCATGTAAACCGGCAGGCTGATGGCAGATACAGCTAGAATAGCCGCACAAATTTTTCAGGAGGTGGCCGATGCAGGCTCTCGACGCTTTGCTCAACCGTGTTTCCGTTCCGCGACTGATCGACCCGGCCCCTAGCGCCGAACAGCGCGAAGTCCTGTTTGCAGCGGCCACGCGTGCACCGGATCACGGGCATTTGCAGCCGTATCGCTTTCTGACCGTCGAAGGCGCGGCGCGTGAGCAGATGGGTGAGTTGCTCGCTGAAGCGGCGAAGCTGCAGGACGGCGAAGTCACCGAAGCGATGATCGACAAGGCGCGTAACGGCCCGTTGCGAGCACCGTTGGTGGTTGTGGTGATCGCCAAACTTCAGGAACACCTCAAATATCCGAAGGCCGAGCAACTGCTGGCGGCTGGCTGTGCGGCGCACGGGATTTTGCTGGCGGCGTATGCGCAGGGGATTGGCGCGGTGTGGCGCACCGGTGATCTGGCTTATTCGCCGACTGTGGCCAAGGGCTTGGGGCTGGCAGAGGGCGAGGAAGTGATTGCGTTCCTGTACCTCGGCACGCCGCAGAAAGAACCGCGTGTGGCGGAGAAGGTTGATCTGACCGAGTTCGTCAGCGCCTGGCCCGCGAAGGCCTGATCTCACCAATCAACTGTAGGAGCGAGCCTGCTCGCGATTGCGTTCGTGCAGCCACATTGATGTTGAATGTGCTGACGCTATCGCGAGCAGGCTCACTCCTTCAGGGGGTTCAGGGCTGGACGACGGCGCCGGGTACAAGCGGCAATTCCAGACTGGCAATAAACCCACCCTCGGGATGATTCGCCAGCACCAGCGTCCCGCCATGCCGCTCCGCCGCCCGCCGGGCAATCGCCAGCCCCAGACCATGCCCCGCAGCCGTCTGCCCCGGCGCCCGATAGAACGGCTCGCCCAACTGACTCAAATGCTCGGCCTGAACCCCCGGCCCATGGTCGCGCACGCTCACCACCACGCGCTCACCTTGACGTGCCGCCTGCATTTCGATCGCTTGTCCGACCGGGTTGAAGCGTTGCGCATTGCGCAGCAGGTTATCGACGGCGCGCTCGATCATCGTCGGCCAGCCGGTCAGGTTCAGATGTTGTTCGACGTCGAGACGCACGGTCTGCTCCGGCGAGCCAAGCTGCGCATCCTTTTGCAGCGTGCCGAGCAGTGCATTCAAGTCCACGTCTTCGGCGCTGGCATTGTCGGCGTCGACCCGCGCCAACACCAGAATTTCACTGATCAACGCTTCTAGCCGATCACATTCGCGGGTCAGGCGTGGCCAGAGTTTTTCCCGTTCTTCGGGGTTGGCGCGCTCTGCCAATGCGAGGGCGATGCGCAGACGGGCCAGCGGCGAGCGCAGTTCATGCGACACGTCGCGCAATAATTGGCGCTGGCTGCCGATCAGGCTTTGCAGGCGCGCACCCATACGGTTGAAGTCGGTGGCCAGTACACCGAATTCGTCGCGGCGGTTAGCGAGTTTCGCCAGGCTATTCTGCTGATAGGTGGTTTGCCCGAGATCATGCACCGCGCCACGTAAACGGCTGAGTGGGCGGGTGATGGAGAATGTCACCAGCAGGCTGAACAAGGTCAGCACCACCAACGCGATACCCAGTGCACTCAACGGCCAAAGCAGGCTGTCGCGGTGCCAGGCGTCGAGCTCCGGGTGCGGGATGCGGAAGATGAACAGATAGGTGTCACCGGTTTTATCGCTGGTGAACTCATCGGTCAGGCGTCGCCATGGCAGGCGGCGGTCATCGTTGTTCTGGCGGGCTTCGAACGCTGCTGCGCGGCGCGGGAATGTGCCGCGTACCACCGGGTCGCCGCTTTCGTTGAGCACTTGGACGTCGATGTGATATTGGCGTTTACGTTGCTGGAGGATGTCCTGGGCGGCATCTTCGCCCTGGCTTTCGTAGGTTTGCGTCCATTCAGCGGCCAGGGTGTTGAGGCCCGGATGGCGGCTGAGTATCCACGCGTCCTGATTGAGCATGTGCCCGAGCAGAATCGATAATCCCGCCACCAGAGCGATAGCCAGCCAGAAGCTCGCGAGAATACGCCAGAACAATGAACGCACAGAAAATCCTCAATCAAACACAAAAGCCCCATGTAGGAATGGGCTCCTGTGGCGAGGGGATTTATCCCCGCTCGACTGCGAAGCAGCCGCAAAACCATTGCACGCGATATTTCTGATGTTCCGCAATCGCAGGTTTTGGGGCCGCTGCGCGACCCAACGGGGATAAATCCCCTCGCCACAAAGGCAAACCCGACGCTGTTTAGCCGTCGGGTTCGGGGTTACTGCATTATTGCGCTTTTTGCGGCTGTTGCGCTTTCCAGGCTTTGAACTCTGCCCATTCGGCGCGACGCTCAGCCTGTTTTTTCTGGATCTCGTCGAATTTCTTCTGTTGATCCGGTTTCAGCACTGCGCGCACATCTGCCTGGGCTTTCTGGTGCTTGGCGGTCATCTCGTCCTTCATGGCTTTCTGGTCAGCCGGCGAGAGTTTTTCCAGGTACTTGTCGACCAGTTGGCGACGCTCATGCATCTGCTCGCCCATGATCTTGCGGATCTGCTCGCGCTGTTCGCGGGACAGGTCGAGCTGGCTGTACGGGCCTTTGCCGTGCATGCCCTGCATCTGACCGCCGTGGCGCGCTCCGTCCATCGGGCCACCCATAGGGCCGCCATCTTGCGGCATGGCCATTGCGACGGTTGGCAGAGCGGCAGCGAACATCAGAGCGATAAGAGTCTTGCGCATGGTGAATCTCCTTGTCTCGTTCCCGGTACGTTCCGGATGAGTTCAGATTACGGAGATCAAGGTCAGCGGCGGTCAGCGGTACGTAAAGCTTGGGTAAAGACGTTTTGCGCCCAACCTGACACTCGCCCTGTGTAAAAGCTGCGGCACGCTGCGATCTTTTGATTTTGTTTATTAAAGCAAGATCAAAAGATCGCAGCGTGCCGCAGCTCCTACAGGGGACGTGGGCGTTTCAGAGGCTGTAGTAGTAGCCGCGGCTGCGCAGGGCGACGATGCGTGGGCGGCCGTCGGGGTGGGGGCCGATCTTCTTGCGCAGGTTGCTGACGTGCATGTCGAGGCTTCGGTCGTACAGGGTCAGCTTGCGCCCGAGGGCGATCTGCGCCAGTTCCTGTTTGTCGAGCGGCTCGCCCGGTTGCTTGAGCAACGCTTCGAGCAGGCGGCTTTCGGAGACGGTGAGGGTCAATTCTTTTTCGTCGATGCTGACTACGCCGCGCACCGGGCTGAAAATCAGATCGCCCAGTTCAAGCTGCGTCGATGCCGCTGCCGGATGACTACGGCGCAATACCGCGCGCAGGCGGGCGGTGAGTTCACGCGGGTCGCAGGGTTTGGCCAGATAATCGTCAGCGCCGAGTTCCAGACCGAGGATGCGATCCAGCGGCTCGCCCCGGGCCGAGAGCATCAGCACCGGCAGGTCAGGGTGGTCGTTGCGCAATTGCTTGAGCAGTTCCAGACCGCTGCCGTCGGGCAGCATCACATCGAGCACCACGGCCGCGGGCGCCGCTTCAGCCAATGCCTTGCGGGCGCTCTGGCCGTCGTGGCAAGCGCGCACCTGGAAGCCTTCCTGGCTCAGCCAACTGCTCAGGAGCTCGCAGAGCTCCACATCATCATCAATCAGTAACAGCTCGCTCATGACTCACTCAATTTAGCCATTGTCGACGTTTTCGACTTGCTCCACTGGCAAAGATACCGCAGAGCAGGGCCAATAGCGCAACTCCGGCGCCAGTGACGAACCATTGCTGCTGATCGGTCAGCAAACGCGGGAGCGGGCTGGCCTGGGCTTCCTTGAGTTGCAGCTTCAGACGCTGGTTCTCCTGGCGCAGCCGGGCGAGCTGAGCGCTTTCGCGTTCGTTGTCGGCATTTTGCAGTTGTTTGTTCAATTCTTCCCGTTGCTGCTCGCTGGCCTTCAGGCGTTGCTGCAACTCGGTGATCTGGCTGCCGGCACTCAAGGACAATGGCGTGGAATTGCCGCCTTCGGTGCTTTCTTCACCATGGGCGGGCGCCATGATCGACAACGTGACCAACATCAGACACAACGGACCCTTGCGCATCGCGACACCTGCTTCCAAATGGATATTGGGCAGGTTGTCGGCAGGCAAACGAGAATAATGAGCGATTGAGAGCAGCAAGAACCAGGAAGGTTCAGTGCAGGGGAGCAGACTTGTTTGTGGCGCAGATGATTCTGTGGTGTAGATGACTTTGTGGCGAGGGGATTTATCCCCGTTCGGCTGCGCAGCAGTCGTAAATCTTCAAGCGCGGTGTGTCATGCACACCGCGTTCAATGATTCTGGGGCTGCTGCGCAACCCAACGGGGATAAATCCCCTCACCACATAATCTGCCTGCCACAGAAAAGCTCTTTGTCAGAAATCCCGTACGGCCCGAGTTTCAGGCTTACGGCAGGACTTGCTTGAACGGCTTCACGAGTACATTGGCGTACACACCCGCGGCGATATACGGATCGGCATCGGCCCAGGCTTGCGCTGCGCTCAGCGAGTCGAACTCGGCGACGATCAGGCTGCCGGTGAAACCCGCAGCGCCCGGATCATTGCTGTCGACGGCCGGGTGTGGGCCGGCCAATACGATGCGGCCTTCGCCCTTGAGTGCTTGCAGGCGCTCAAGGTGGGCAGGCCGGGCGGCCAGGCGGGCGTCCAGAGAGTTGGCGACGTCGGTGGCAATGATTGCGTAGAGCATGTCAGTCCTCGGTTTTTGGTGTTGTGGTATCGGTGTCATGCAGGTGACGGGACAGGTAAATGCCCTGTGCGACTAGGAACAGCACGGTCATGCCCAGGCTGCCGAACACCTTGAAGTCCACCCAGATGCTCTGGAAGGTAAAGGCAACGAACAGGTTGGCGGCACCGCAGAACAGGAAAAAGCCGATCCAGGCGATGTTCAGACGCGTCCAGACCGGGTCCGGCAGAGTCAGTGCGTGGCCCATGATGCGTTTGATCAGCAGGCGATCACCGATGAAGTGGCTGCCGATGAAGGCCAGTGCGAACAGCCAGTTGACCACCGGGGCTTTCCATTTCAGAAAGGTCTCGCTGTGGAAGGCCAGAGTCAGGCTGCCGAACACAAGGCAGGCGACCAAAGTCAGCCATTGGCTCTTTTCCAGCCTGCGCTGCTTGATGAACAGTGCGCCGTACACCACCAGCGAGCTGATGATCAGCATGGCAGTGGCGCTGTAAATACCGCCTACAGTCACTTCATGGCCGGCAATGTCGACGACCCGTGGATCAAGTTTGTAAACAATGAAAAACAGCAGAAGCGGAATGAAATCGATGAATTGTTTCACAGTGAGAGCCAGAAGCTGGATGTGGCGGCATAATAACAAACATACGGGCGCGCGATAGCGCCAGCTGATTTGAGGTTACATATCTCCGTGAATGTTGATTTGCACTGCCATAGCACGGCCTCCGATGGCGCTCTTGCGCCTGCGGTACTGGTTGCGCGTGCGTTCGAGAACGGCGTGCGAGTCTTGGCCCTGACCGACCACGACACCCTCGAAGGCCTCGCCGAAGCGCGAGCAACCGCCATCGAACTGGGGATGCAACTGGTCAACGGCGTCGAATTGTCCTGCACCTGGGGCGGGGCGACCATTCATGTACTGGGCTACGGTTTCGACGTCAACGCCGCACCGTTGGTCGAGGCCATCGCCAGATTGCACGATGGCCGATGGCTGCGGTCGGAAGAAATAAGCCGCAAGCTTGCGCTCAAAGGCATGCCCGGCGCCCTCGAAGGTGCCCGGCAGATCCAGCAAGAGCTGGGCGACAGCGGCAATGCGCCGGCCCGTCCGCACTTCGCCGACTGGATGGTGCGTGAAGGTTTTGTAAAGGATCGCGCCGAGGCCTTCCGCAAATGGCTCGGCGCCGGCAAGCTGGGTGACGTCAAGCAGCATTGGCCGACCCTCGAAGACACCGTCGGCACACTGCGCGCCGCTGGAGCCTGGGTCAGTCTGGCGCATCCATGGCACTACGATTTCACCCGCAGCAAGCGCCGAAAGCTGATTGGCGACTATATTCAAGCGGGCGGGCATGCGATCGAAGTGGTCAATGGCTTTCAGCCTGCGGAACAGGTGGGCAGCCTGGCAATCCTTGCCCGTGAGTTCGGTCTGCTGGTCAGCGCCGGCAGTGATTTTCATGGCCCTGGAGGCTGGTCGGAGATTGGCCAGTACCGGCCGCTCCCTGAGGACCTGCCGCCCCTGTGGTGTCGGTTCAAACATGACACAGATATTGCCGCCGTCTGAACAGGTAGAAAATGTGAGTCAATTTTTCCAGATACATCCGGAAAACCCGCAAGCGCGCCTGATCAAACAGGCGGTCGAGATCATCCGCAAGGGCGGGGTGGTGATTTATCCCACGGACTCCTCCTACGCGATTGGTTGCCAGATCGGCGACAAGACCGCCATCGAGCGCGTTCGGCGCCTGCGTCAGCTCGATGAAAAGCACAACTTCGCGTTGATCTGCAGCGACCTGTCGCAACTGGGTAACTACGCCAAGATCGACACCGGCACGTTCCGTATTCTCAAGGCGCATCTGCCGGGGCCTTACACCTTCATTCTCAACGCCACCCGTGAAGTGCCACGGCTGTTGCTGCATCCGAAGAAGCGCACCATCGGGCTGCGCGTGCCCAGCCATCCGATTGCGCTGGCGTTGCTGGCCGAACTGGGCGAGCCGCTGATGAGCGTGACCCTGATCATGCCCGGCGATGAAGACCCGCTCAGCGATCCGTACGAAATGCGGCAGTTGCTTGAGCATCAAGTGGACTTGATCATCGACGGCGGTTTCGGCGGCATCAAAGCCTCCACCGTGATTGATCTGACCGGCGAAGACCCGGAAGTAGTCCGCGTCGGTTGCGGCGATCCGACCCCGTTCATGGTCGAGGCCTGAATGTCGGCAGTGGAAACCGTTGTCGATCCCCAGGCTGGCGCCCAGCAGGAACTGCCGTTTGCCATGGTCTATGGCCAGGCAGTCATGGAAATGCCGCTCGACCTGTACATCCCGCCGGATGCGCTGGAGGTCTTCCTTGAAGCCTTTGAAGGCCCGCTCGACCTGCTGCTGTACCTGATCCGCAAACAGAACATCAACATCCTCGACATCCCGGTGGCGGAAATCACTCGCCAGTACATGGGGTATGTCGAGTTGATGCAATCGGTGCGCCTCGAGCTGGCCGCCGAGTATCTGGTGATGGCCGCGATGCTGGCCGAGATCAAGTCGCGGATGCTCCTGCCTCGGGCCGAAACCGTCGAAGACGAAGAAGACGACCCGCGTGCCGAGCTGATCCGCCGCTTGCAGGAATACGAGCGCTTCAAGGCTGCCGCCGAAGGCATCGATGGCCTGACGCGGGTTGGCCGCGACGTTGTGGTGCCCAAGCTAGATGCCCCGGAAGCGCGGGCGCGCAAGCTGTTGCCCGATGTCGCGCTGGAAGAGATTTTGATGTCCATGGCCGAGGTGTTGCGCCGTGGCGATATGTTCGAAAGCCATCAGGTCAGCCGCGAGGCACTGTCGACCCGCGAGCGCATGAGTGATGTGCTGGAGCGGCTCAAGGGCGGCGGTTTTGTGCCGTTCGTCGAGCTGTTCACCGCCGAGGAAGGCAGGCTCGGCGTGGTGGTGACCTTTATGGCAATCCTTGAGCTGGTCAAGGAATCCTTGGTCGAGCTGGTGCAGAATGAGCCGTTCGCTGCGATCCACGTGCGAGCCCGAGCCGAATAACGAGTCGAAACATGAACCTGACTGAACCCCGCGAGCTGGCGCCCCTGCTTGAAGCCTTTCTGTTGGCCTCGGGAAAACCGCAATCCCTTGAGCGCCTGTTTGAACTGTTCGAAGAAGGCGAACGGCCGGAGCCGCCGGTTTTCAAGAAGGCTTTGACGTTGCTGGCCAAGTCCTGCGACGGCCGGGCGTTCGAGCTCAAGGAAGTCGCCTCGGGCTATCGCTTGCAGATCCGCGAAAAGTTTTCGCCGTGGGTTGGCCGACTGTGGGAAGAACGTCCGCAGCGTTATTCCCGGGCATTGCTGGAAACCATCGCGCTGATCGCCTATCGCCAGCCGATCACTCGTGGCGAGATCGAAGACGTGCGGGGCGTGGCGGTCAACAGCAACATCGTCAAAACCCTGATCGAGCGTGAGTGGATTCGCATCGTCGGTTACCGCGACGTGCCGGGCAAACCGGCGATGTTCGCCACCACCAAGGCGTTTCTCGACCACTTCAACCTGAAAAACCTCGACGACCTGCCGCCGCTCGCCGAACTGCGCGAGATGGAAACCGACCCGGTGCTCGACTTCGACGACGCCCCGGTGCCGGCCAGCCTGCAAGAACTGGCCGACGCCAGCGCCGAGCCGGAAGAGCCCAAGGACGAGACCAGTTTCCATACGCTGTTGCTGGAACTGGACAGCATGGAGGAGGGGATCAAGACCGACTTCGACGATCTGCTGCGTGATGTGGCGGACGGTGAGTCGCCGGCAATCGAAGCGCCGCTGCCTGAAATTGCGCCTGAGCCTGAGCCCGAACCTGAATTAGAAGATGACGTGCTCGGTGTCGCCGAAGCTCGGGAAAAACTCCTGGCCGCCGTCGCGGCCCTCGAACAGTCCGCACCTGAAACCGAAGAAACCGAAGAAGAAGCCGAGGCCCGCGCACTGGCCGAAGCCATCGAAGCCGAACGCCGCGAGTTCGACGACTGAGTACGGTCTCATGAACACAGATGACCCCCTGTGGGAGCCAGCCTGCTGGCGATAGCGGTCAGATATTCAGCATCAGGATGACTGAACCTCCGCCATCGCTAGCAGGCTAGCTCCCACAAGGACGATTTGGGTTTCTGGAGTATTAGATGAGTTCCACAAAAGACCCCTGCATCAGCCTCTGCAAGTTCAGCGATGACATCTGCATCGGCTGTGGCCGCAGCAAACGCGAGATCCGCGCCTGGAAGAAACTCGACAAGGACGACAAGCGCACCGTGCTGGCGGAGGCAGCGATGCGCCTGATCAAGCTCGGCGCCACTGGTCGGCGGAAAAAATAAGCTTGCCCCCATCAGCTAGTCTCTGATGCGCGAACGTGCACATGAGCGTATGATTCGCGACCCTTCGGCGATCCTTCGCCCGAAAACACAGTTTTTATAGCTTCAGGCGCCGCCTGAACAGACCACACCGGGAGGTGCCCAGATGAGCGACATCATTCAGAAAGACGACCAGGAAATCGGCCCAGCAGGCGAAAAGCTGCAGAAAGTCCTCGCCCGCATCGGCGTCGGCTCGCGCCGTGACGTGGAATCCTGGATCAGCCAGGGCCGCATCAAGGTCAATGGCAAAGACGCCACCCTCGGCCTGCGTGTCGACATGCACGACGCAATCACCATTGATGGCAAGGTCATCAAGCGCGAAGAAGCTGCCGAGTCGGTTCGCCGCGTGATCATGTACAACAAGCCCGATGGCGAGATCTGCACCCGTGACGACCCTGAAGGCCGTCCGACCGTGTTCGACAAGCTGCCGCGTCCGAAAGAAGGCCGCTGGATCAACATCGGTCGTCTCGACATCAACACCACCGGTTTGCTGATGTTCACCACCGACGGTGAACTGGCCAACCGTCTGATGCACCCGTCCTACGAGATGGACCGTGAGTACGCCGTGCGTGTACGCGGTGAAGTCGATGACGAGATGATCGAACGTCTGAAGGCCGGCGTGGTGCTGGAAGACGGCCCGGCCAAGTTCACCGACATCAAGCAGGCTCCGGGTGGCGAAGGCTTCAACCACTGGTATCACTGCGTGGTGATGGAAGGTCGTAACCGTGAGGTTCGTCGTCTGTGGGAATCGCAAGGTCTGGTGGTCAGCCGTCTGAAGCGCGTGCGTTTCGGTCCGGTGTTCCTCAACTCCGACCTGCCGATGGGCCGCTGGCGCGAAATGAGCCAGTACGAAGTCGACATCCTCAGTGCTGAAGTTGGCCTGACCCCAGTGGCCATGCCGCAACTGAACGCCAAGAGCAAAGACAAGCTTGAGCGCATGCAGCGTAAATCGTCGCGGCCAATGGCCAAGACCGAGCGCGTGCGTACCCTGCGTCCAGCCGCGGGTGGTCCATCCGCCGGCCCGCGTCCAAGCCGTGAGCCGCAGATCGAAGGCGAGCGTCCAGGTCGTAAGCCATCGGCACGTCCGGATGGCGAGCGCGGTCCACGCACTCCACGTCCGGCCAACGGTCGCACCGAGCGCGGCGAAGGCCGTGGTGCTCCAGCCGGTCGCGGTACGCCGGTTGCGGATCGTCCTGCTGACACTAACGGCAAGCGTCCAGCGAAACCTGCGCCGAAGCGTCCGGGGATCAAACTGGTCGACGGCGACAAGCCATCGGGCAATCGCCGTGGCGCACCGTCGGGCTCCGGCCAGCGTCCGGGCTTCGGGCGTCGCAAGCCTGAGTGATCGGCTTTAGCGTCTGAATGAAAAACGCCAACCTCAGGGTTGGCGTTTTTTTTCGTCTGGTAAAAAATTTTTGGTGCCTGAGAGACTGCTATCGCGAGCAGGCTCACTCCTACAAGGGATCGCATTTCAAATTGTAGGAGTGAGCCTGCTCGCGATGGGGCCAGTGGCTCAGAGCACAAACCGCCCATCAAACACTGGCTTGTCATCCAGCGCCAACACCCCGCCAGAGAAGATCAAATCCAGATGATGACTGCCCTTGGCCCCACCGCCGAGCCCCAGGTGCAGGCCGCAATGGCGCTCTTCGAACCCGGCATTGCGCGCATACAGGTCCTTCACGCCTTCGTTGGTGCCAATCCCCAGTTCTTCAATCCGCCGATTCGACGGGTTCGCCTCCAGGTACTTGTTGAAGTCGTGCTCCAGCCCCGGTACATCGGTGGCGATGCGACTGATGGTCGAGTTCTCGATCCACAGTTCCAGTGGTGACTCCAGCACGCCGTACTTGCGCGCAAACGGAATGGTGCTGAGGAACGTGCCCTTGAATTTCACATGACCATTGATGGCTTCGCTGTGGGTGGCGATTTCGCCGGGCGCCAGGTCGAAGTTGCCGACACCGTTGATGTCAGTCCACTTCTTGATGCTGCTCATCGGCGTTTCAAACCGCGAGCCGTGATCATCGGTGAAGCTCAACGTGGTGGCCTGGGACATGCGCTGGATCAGATGCGCGTTGAGCCCGGCAATCCGCTGCGGCGTTACGCTGAAGGTGTCGTAGAAATAATCGCCGTAATCCTTGAACAGTAGCGACTTCTTCCAGTTTTCCGCCATCACGCCTTGCAAGGCACGGACGAACTCCGGCCCGTCGGGGCGCGGGTTGGGCAGGGTGGAAGAGTCGTAGAAGAAAATGTACAGGTCGCTGTCGGTAATCGCCGAGGTCAGCGTTGCGGTGCTTTCCAGATCCAGGCGTCGGCTGCTGAACTGAAAACGCGGATGGTCGCCGGCCTGCTCGGCGATGGCGCCGGTCAGTGCCTCATAGTCGGCGGTGTGGCCGAGCAAAACCTTGGCTGATTCGATACCGGCCAGGGCTGGGTGATGTTCGAGGTAGTAAAGGAAATGCGAGATCGCGCGGGGCTTATCCATGAGTCCTCCCTGACTGACCGAGAAAAAAGCGGCGGGCACGACCGGCCGGATCGTGCCCGCCCGGGGATGTCTTACAGAGGCCACATCGCCGTGCCGAACGGAACGACCGCGTCGGCTTGCATCATTTCCACTGCTGCCTCATGAGTCGGTGCTTCAAACCATTCGTCCAGTTGCAGTTCGCTATCCAAGTCTTTTTCCAGTGCTTGCATGGGTCGATCTCCTAGATGACTTTCACGGTTATGACTTGCCGGTCGAGGCGGCCGGCGAGACGTGAAGAACCTAGTTCAGAGAGTTTTGTATTGCAAAAAATTATTTATTTAATTTTTAAATGCACTTTTTATTCTGTTTTAGCGTTTGAATTTTCTTATTTAAAAACAAAAAACTACCGGTGAGTTTTCGATAGCAAGCTTGCTACCGTCAATTTGCAGACGTCCTACGGAATTTTCTGAAGTGGAAAATTTACGTTACGCATCGTAAAGAAAGGTTTACGAAAAGCCGGGTAAAGCCTAGTGAATTGCCCTCGGTTTCGGCGGTGTAAGGAAAAGCTGCCGAGGCCAGGCCGGCCGGGCCCTGCGCAAGGCTCTGGCGCGCTTGTTTCAGACACGTTTGAAGGGTGAGATGCGCCTCATGCCTGTCGTGCAGGTGCATAACAAGAAGGAGGCGCAATGAACGCCGTGACTGATCTCCATCTCTCTCCGTGGGGCGGTTTTTCCATCGTCCCCGTCGATGGCCTGCAAAGGCCTGACTCAATTTTTGCAGCCGCCCGAGCATCTCGTGGCGGACACACGCAATCCCGGCCACCGACAACGCTGATCCAGTGATGTCTGGCAGCAGGGGGTTAGCGGTGTACAATGCGCCGCGTTTTAACTGTGACCCTCTGCGTAATCGCGCAAACCTCAAGGCTATCCGCCTTGTTCACTCCGTCGCGTCATAAGCGTGCCGGGTTCGATTTCGTCACAGATAAAAACAAACAGGTGACGCATGACCGTTGTAATTGAGCTGAACTCCTGGTGCCTGCGCTGGGGTTTGATCGGGGCTGCCTGAAATCGCAACCTTGCAGCAACGTCTACTGAACATCATCAAACCTTGCGTGAGACCTTTTTCATGAGTGGACAAAACTCGCAATCAGGCGAGCTGAATCGCGGCCTGAAAAATCGCCATATTCAACTGATCGCCCTCGGTGGCGCGATCGGTACCGGTTTGTTCCTCGGCTCGGCCGGGGTCCTGAAATCCGCCGGCCCGTCGATGATCCTCGGCTACGCCATCTGCGGCTTCATCGCCTTCATGATCATGCGCCAGCTCGGCGAGATGATCGTCGAAGAGCCGGTGGCCGGTTCCTTCAGCCATTTCGCGCACAAGTACTGGGGCGGCTTTGCCGGCTTCCTGTCGGGCTGGAACTGCTGGATTCTGTACATTCTGGTAGGTATGTCGGAGCTGACTGCGGTCGGCAAGTACATTCACTACTGGGCGCCGGATATTCCGACCTGGGTCTCGGCCGCCGCTTTCTTTGTGCTGATCAACGCGATCAACCTGGCCAACGTCAAAGTCTTCGGTGAAGCCGAATTCTGGTTCGCGATCATCAAGGTCGTGGCGATTGTCGGCATGATCGCGCTCGGCAGTTATCTGCTGGTCAGCGGCAACGGTGGCCCGCAGGCCTCGGTCAGCAACCTTTGGGCGCACGGCGGGTTCTTCCCGAATGGCGTCAGCGGACTGGTGATGGCCATGGCGATCATCATGTTTTCCTTCGGCGGTCTGGAAATGCTCGGTTTCACCGCCGCTGAAGCCGACAAACCGAAAACCGTGATCCCGAAAGCGATCAACCAGGTGATCTACCGGATTCTGATTTTCTACATCGGTGCTCTGGTGATCCTGCTGTCGCTGACCCCATGGGACAGCTTGCTGGAAACCCTGAACGCCTCCGGCGATTCGTACAGCGGTAGCCCGTTCGTGCAAGTGTTCTCGATGCTCGGCAGCAACACCGCTGCGCACATTCTGAACTTCGTGGTCCTGACCGCGGCACTCTCGGTGTACAACAGCGGCACCTACTGCAACAGCCGTATGCTGCTGGGTATGGCCGAACAGGGCGATGCGCCGAAAGGTCTGGCGAAGATCGACAAGCGCGGTGTGCCGGTGCGTTCGATTCTGGCCTCGGCAGCGGTGACGCTGATTGCCGTGCTGCTGAACTACCTGATCCCGCACAGCGCGCTGGAACTGCTGATGTCGCTGGTGGTTGCCACGCTGGTGATCAACTGGGCGATGATCAGCTTCTCGCACTTCAAGTTCCGCCAGCACATGAACAAGACTAACCAAACGCCGCTGTTCAAGGCGCTGTGGTACCCGTACGGCAACTACATCTGCCTGGCGTTCGTCGCGTTCATTCTCGGCGTGATGCTGCTGATCCCGGGCATCAAGATTTCCGTTTACGCGATTCCGGTGTGGGTCGTGTTCATGTGGGTCTGCTACGTGATCAAGAACAAGCGCAGTGCCCAGCACGCGTTGCAGGCAGCGCCTACGAAGTAAGCGCTACTGCAGAAACAACAAACCCGGCCTGAGTGCCGGGTTTTTTGTGTGCGAAAACTCTGTAGTCCGGGGCGCTACGCGTAGTCGACCATGGGGTAAGTGGTGCACAACGCTTCGACCTGTAAGCGGAACCGCTCTTTTAGTGCCGGTTCTAGGGTGTAATCCTGCTCGCCAAGCGGCGTCACTTTTTCGAGAATCCGGCATATCAAATCCACGACCAGGCGACATCCCGCAGCATCTACATGGCGTTGCGCGATGGAGGTCGTGCCGATCCGCAGCCCATGGGCAATGAGTGAGGATCGGGTCTCGCCGGGGACGCGATGTCTGTTCACGATGATCCCGCACTGCTCAAGCGCCGACTCGGCGATGGGACCGGTGATGCCCCCACGTAACCGGACCAGAACCGTATGGTTTTCACTGCGCCCGCCCACGACCTCATAGTCATATGCCTGAAAGGCGCTGGCCATTTCATCGGCCGCATTGCGAGTCCGTTCCATACAGGCGTCGAACTCTGCGGACATTGCGTAGCCCAGCGCTGCGGCCTTTGCTGCGATCATGTTGGCGGCGGGTGCGCCTTGCATTCGAGGAAAAGCGGCTTGATCAAGGACGCGATTGAAGGTCGTCCTCAGTCCGGGCACCTTGGTTTTTGCGTCACGGCCCGAGAGGATCAAACCTCCGCGCGGTCCGGTGAGTTGCTTGTGCGTGCAGGTCGTCGTCACGTGTGCGGCGTCGATGGGACTTGGATGTCGCCCCGTGGCAACAAGTCCGGCGATATGGGAAATGTCGGCCAGCAGGATGGCCCCGGCCTCATCGGCAATCTCGCGAAAGCGCTCGAAATCCACGACGCGCGAATAGGCCGTCGCACCGCAGAGGATGATGCGCGGGCGATGAGCGAGCGCCAGTCTGCGCACGTTGTCGTAATCGATGAGGCCGTCTGATGTCGTACCGTACTGGATCGCCTTGTAGTAGGCGCCCGAGAACGCAGCGGCGCTGCCATGTGTGAGATGACCGCCGTGTTCGACCGCCATTCCAAGGAGGGTATCGCCAGGCTCAAGCAAGGCAGTGAGTACCTGGTAAATGGCGTTCGACGCCGAGTGGGATTGCACGTTTGCGTATTGGGCGCCGAACAATTCCCTGGCTCTGCGGATGGCCAGCGACTCGACCAGGTCGACGTTCTCGCACCCCGCGGCGTTGCGCCTGCCGGGCATCCCCTCAGCCGTCACGTTGACCAGTATCGAAGCGGATGCCGCCAGGGTTCGGGGCTGGGCGGCGCAGGAGGAGGAAACCAGCGACAAGGTTCGGTGTTGGCGCGTCAGCTCCGCGTCCAGGATCGCTGCAAGCTCCGCGTCTTGCATACGAAGATCCGTCATGCCACGTCGTATCAAGTCAGTCTGGTTCTTGAGCTGTTCGGTAATGACTGCCATTGCTTGTGTTCCTTCCCTGTTTTGTTGCGCGCTGCGAACAACAGCGCGCCTTCCTTGGTTTTGCGAAGGTGCATACGTCCATATCTGTCAAATCCATACAGGCGAATCCGTGTTCTGGCGGCCGTACGCGCAAAACCAACGCCTGTGCAGGCAACCCCTGTTCTGCTACTCCGTTAACCGGAATGCGGTGGGGGGTTACTCGACGCATCATAGATTTTTCACTGAGGAACGCTACAGAATTAATCAAAAAAATGAACATTATTCAAATAAATTGATTCTTTTTTTGGCGGGTAAGGGTGTAAAACTGCACAGCGCTCAGCATGGCTTTCCAGGCGCAACAGAGGCGAGCGATAGAAACTAACGAGTCAGTACAGACGGGTGAGGCGATCCTGCAGGTCTGGACTCAACGTTGTTTGTTTCCTGACTTTTGTACCGATCCCAGGGAGGGAGGATGCTATGATCTCGCGCGGCACTGATATGGATAGAACTGCAATTACCTACCTCACTTGTATATGCCCGGAATGATCATTCGGGGCGTGGCATTGATTGCAGTTAAAAATGGATGGTAAGTATTTTATGCACAGAAAAGAAAGATCGGAGAATCTGAAAAATAATATCAAATACTTGATAAAGAGCCGTGGGGAAACCCAGCTGTCTTTGTGCAATTCCAGTGGTTTGACCCGAACGACCATCTATAACATTCTCGAAGGGAAGGTGGTCAACGTACAGCACTCTACGGTCCGCAAGATATCTGACTTCTTCGGGGTGTCGTATGAAGAAATAGAAACCATCGATTTTGAAGAGAAGGAAATAATAGAGAGCAGTGTTTCTCCGCAGGGCAATATGAACCCGGCGGCAGTTCCCGTCATTAAGGAAAGCCTGCTTGTGCAGAATCTCGACAAGAGAATTGGCGAGTTGGCCACGCTTTATCCATTGACTTACTATTTCGGCACATCCTTTAACCTGATCGGCGTACTTCTGGAGCGCGAAATCAGTGGTATGAATGAGCCAGGCGATCTATTGATCGTGCAGAAAGGTTCGTCGAGCAACGACAGGGAAAAATTGCTGTACGACAAGGTCACAAAACAGTTATCGATAAGCCGTGAAGGTGGTGTCGATGCAGATCGTTTTTGTGTGGTCGGGGATATAATCGAGGAACGATTCAATGGATTGCAGCGTTGAAATGGAAAACAGCAAGTACAAGTTGTTGGGTTTTGAAAACGGTAAAAGCCTGGCTATCATCATGGTCATAGCTACCGGTAAAATAATTAAAATAAAGTTAAGTGAAGTGTTGAGTAGCGAGATTATGGATAATCTGAATAAAATAGAAGTGAAAAGCCTGTACAAGAAGTTTTACTCCCAGGGTGGCGCGCTCACGGCCTACGAAATAAACGACCGCCATGAAAATTCCTGGATGATTTATATCATTCTGAACCTGATGCTGTTTACGCTTTATATCTTCACCAGTATTGCTGCCACAAAACCGATCTACCTGGAATACCTGGATATCGTTGTAACGCCGGGGACCTTTCTTTATCCGCTGACCTTTTTAATCGTTGACTTGCTGAACGAGACCTTCGGCCTCAGGCTGGCACGAAGAGCGATACTCTTCGCTTTCATAAGCAATGCGGCCATCATCATTCTTCTGGCTATTACCACGCACCTTCCGGGGCTGCCCGGCTGGAAACTCGATGGGCCTTACAATGATGTCATCAGCCAACTGTCTTCGGTTCTGGTGGCGTCTTCGGTTTCGTTTCTGGTGTCCGAAAATATAAACTCGTACTTGTTGTGCAAGATCAAAGAGCTTACAAACTCAAGGTTTCTCTTCTTGCGAGTATTTCTGAGTACATTGTTTGCGGTTATCATCGACAGCTTTCTTTTTTGCTACATCGCCTTCTATGGGACGATGGAGAATAGCGCGATACTCAGCATGATTTACGTCCAGATAGCGATAAAGGTTGGCTTCGCCTTCTTTAATATCATGCCTGCCTACGGTGCAAGATCATTGTTCAAGAAGTATCTGACGGGTCATCAGGCTTGATGGGGTGACGCCAGCGCTCACTTGAGCTGTTCAAGTGAGCGCGTTTTTGTCGGGTGTTTACTTTAGGTTCAGCTTGGTTTTCAAACTGGTCATCACTTTTTCCTTGTTTTCCAGGAAGTCATTGAGACCTTTCGCACGAAGATTACAAGCGTCGCAATTTGAGCATCCGCTGCCCGTTACGCCGTTGTAGCAGGTCAACGTGTGATGACGAATCAAATCCAGTTGATGGTGGTAGTCGGCCAAGGCCCAGGTCTCGGCCTTGTTAAGCCACATCAGCGGGGTATCAAGCTGTAGTGTGTAGTCCATGCCCAATTCGAGGGCTTTGTTCAATGCCTTGACGAACTCATCACGGCAATCCGGATAGCCGGAGAAGTCTGTTTCACAAACGCCGGTAATGACGGTTTTCGCTTGCACCTGATACGCGTAAATAGACGCCAGGGTCAAAAACAGAATGTTTCTACCCGGCACAAAAGTACTGGGCAGACTTTCGCCGGAACTGTTAACGGTGGGGACGGGGATGTTGTCGCGTGTCAGGCTGCTGATGGCCAGTTCATTCAACAAGGATACGTCGAGTACCTTGTGGATTGTCACCCCAAGCTTTTTTGAAAGCTGCTGCGCAATTTCGATTTCTGCACGATGACGCTGACCATAGTCAAACGTGATGCAGTGTATTTCATCATAGTGGGTCAGTGCATGGATCAAGCAGGTTGTTGAGTCCTGGCCGCCACTAAAAACGATAACTGCTTTATTGGTCATGGTTATGCTTCCTGCATTGAACTGGTAATTTTCGGTGCGAATGGTAACTCGAAATGCCGGGCGCCAGAAGTTGCGTACAGGGGTAGGCGATTGTTTTCCAGCTAATCGCGGTATCCTGAGCGCACTTGAATACGGACGCTTTTCCATGCTGGTGATTTCCAACAACGTGCATCTGCCGGATGCCGAGATCGAGTTGACGGCCATTCGTGCGCAAGGCGCCGGTGGGCAGAACGTCAACAAGGTGTCGAGCGCGATGCATTTGCGCTTCGACATTCCTAATTCGTCCTTGCCCGAGTTCTACAAGGAGCGACTGCTGGCGCTGCGAGACAGTCGGATCACCAGCGATGGCGTGTTGATCATCAAGGCCCAGCAATACCGCACGCAGGAAGCCAATCGCGCCGATGCGCTGGAGCGCCTCACCGAGCTGATTCTCAGCGCCACCAAAGTCGAAAAGAAACGTCGCCCGACCAAACCGACCCTCGGTTCAAAGAAGCGTCGGCTCGAATCGAAGACCAAGCGCGGCAGCATCAAGGCCGGGCGCGGCAAGGTCGATTTCTAGGCTTCGCGGTATTTCGCCGTGTGCTTGTAGAGGTACACGCTCAACGCCAGACCGCTCAACGAGGCGAGGGCGGCAAACAAAAAGATCGAGGCAAAACCGAATCCGGCAGCAATCGCCCCGGCCAATGGCCCGGTGATCCCCAGCGACAAGTCGATGAACAGCGAATAGGCGCCGACCGCCGCGCCACGGCTGGAGGCTGGCACCAGATTGACTGCCTCGACACCCAGCGCCGGGAACACCAGCGAGAAACCGAAACCGCTGAGCGCCGCACCGGCCAATGCCCAATGCGCATCCGGCGCCAGCCACAACAGCAACAGGCCAAGGGTTTCCACCGACAGGCAGGCAATCGCCACACGGAAGCCGCCGAGTCGGTTGATCAGATTGCCGAACAACAGCCGCGCACCAATGAAGCTGGCACCGAACAGGCTCAGACAGAGCACGGCGTTTTCCCAGTGCTGCGTGGCGTAATACAGAGTGATGAAGGTCGCGATGGTGCCGAAACCAATCGAGCCCAGCGCCAGCCCGCAGCCGTGCGGGAATACCCGTCCGAGGACGTGCATGAATGGCAGGCGCTCACCGACCACAATCGGCGCGGCGGTTTTCGGCCACGCCAGCAGCAGGCCCAGCACCGCCAGCAGAACAATGCTGACGCCCATGCTCCACAGCCCAGATGGTTGACCAGCAACACACCCAATGGCGCGCCAACGGCCAGTGCGCCGTAGCTGGCGATACCGTTCCAGGAAATCACTTTGGCGGTGTTCGCCGCGCCGACCCGGCCGATGCCCCAGCCGATCGAGCCGGAACCGACCAGACTTTCTGCGCTGCCCAGCACCAGTCGGCCAACCAACAGGCTGATCAGGCTGAGCATCGGCAGGCTCTGGGTGAACGCCGAAATCAGCATGAACACGCCACTCAAACCGCAACCGGCCAGGCCATACATCACCGCCAGTTTGCTGCCCTTGTTGTCGATGATCTTGCCGGCATACGGACGGCTGAGCAGGGTGGCGAGGTATTGCACGCTGATCACTAGCCCGGCGATCACCGCACCGAAACCGAGGTCACTGTGGACATAGCCCGGCAGCACCGCGAGCGGAATGCCGATGTTCAGGTAACCGATAAAGGTGAAAAGGACGATGGAAACGACTTGCAGCGTGACCGCCAGGGGGCGCTGGGATTCTGGCATAGAGGGCGACATGGGCAACGGTCCACGGAAAAGCAGGATTAGATAGGCTGCTTATGATACCGGCGCGGGTGAATCAGGGGAGGTTAAAAGTAAAACTATTTGCTGGATGGCGAATTCAGGGCTTGGCCGGCGCGACCAGTTGGGTGGTGACCAATGCGGCGAGGGCGTTTTCTTCGCTGCCGAAGCGGGCGAGCAGGGCGGCCTGTTTCTCGGGGGAGAGGCGGTTCCAGATCTCGATCATTTTCTCGGTGGCGCCGATCAGTACGGCAGCTTGGCTTTCGGAGAATTCGTCGGTCATGGCGGGCTCGGTTTCAGGCAGTGTGGAAAGCGCATCTTAGCGCTTTCCACACGGTCTGTACGGCGGGGTGTTGCAGGTTACTCGTCGCGGTCGGCCTGGCGGCTGTCAGCGGCTTCTTTCGGCTCGGGCTGTTGGGCGCCGGCTTGTTGCGTGGTCGTCTGCTCAGGTTCGTGCAGGCTTGGGAAGGGGAGATTAGGAATCTCGTGCATGGTTGCGCTCCTCGCTAAGTCTGTTGATAGATCTGGTAGATCCGCGCTTTTACAAAGCTTGCGCAGGATACAGCAGGAAAAATGACAATCAGACTTTTAATTCGAATTATTGCGACAAAAGGCCGCAGGGAGCGCAAAAAGCTAAAGATCACCGCAAAGCAAATGTAGGAGCTGCCGGAGGCTGCGATCTTTTGATTCTGTTTTAAAAACAAGATCAAAAGATCGCAGCCTTCGGCAGCTCCTACAGGGTTTTGTGGTGTTACTTGCAGACGTTGGCGATGGCTTCGGCCAGCAGCGCCAGGCGCGTTGCATCGATGCCGGCGACGTTTGCCCGGCCCGAGCTGACCATGTACACGCCGTGATGATCGCGCAGGTTTTTCAGTTGTTCCGGCGACAGGCCGGTGTAGGAGAACATCCCGCGTTGCTCACCAATGTGCGCAAAACGTTCACGCAAACCGTGCGGCTCCAGCGCTTCAACCAGACCACTGCGCAACTGAGCGATGCGCTGACGCATGGCTTCCACTTCGTCGGCCCAGCGGCGTTTCAGCTCCGGGTCGGCGAGGATGGTGGCGACAACAGCGGCGCCGTGATCCGGTGGCGTTGACCACAGGTTGCGGGCGATGTTGGCCAGTTGGCTGCGGATGTCGATCAGCTTGTCAGCGGTTTTCGCGCAGACAATCAGCGCACCGGTACGGTCGCGATACAGGCCGAAGTTTTTCGAGCAAGAGCTAGTGATCAGCAGTTCCGGCAGTTCAGCCGCGAACAGTCGGGTCGACCACGCATCCTGCTCCAGACCGTCGCCAAAACCCTGGTAGGCAAAGTCGATCAGCGGCAGCAGATCACGCTGGCGGACAACATCCAGCACGCGCTGCCAGTCGTCGTGGCTCAGATCAAAACCGGTCGGGTTGTGGCAGCAGGCGTGCAGCAGCACCACATCACCTTTCGGCGCTTGGTTGAGCACGGCGAGCATCGCTTCGACGTCGAGGCGATTGTCGCTGCCCACGTACGGGTAGTGACTGACCTTGATCCCGGCCGTGGCGAAAATGGTTTCGTGGATCGGCCAGGTCGGATTGCTCAGCCACACGCCTTTGCCCGGCAGGCATTGGGCAATGAAGTCGGCCGCCAGACGCAGGGCGCCAGTGCCGCCCGGCGTCTGGGTAGCGCCGGCGCGTTGTTCGGCGATCAGTTTCGAGTCGGCGCCCAGCACCAGTTCGTTGATGACCTTGCCGAACAGCGGATTGCCGTGGCCACCGATGTAGGTCTTGGTGTCCTGGCTTTCAACCAGTCGCGCCTCGGCGATTTTTACCGCCTCGGGGATCGACGTCAGGCCCTGTGCGTCCTTGTAGACGCCAACGCCCAGGTCGAATTTGCGCGGGTTAGTGTCCTGCGCATAAGCCTCCATCAAGCCGAGGATCGGGTCGCCGGGTACCCGGCCGATGGCGTCGAAGTGCATTACTTGCGTCCTTCTGCGGTCTTGGCCACTTCGTCAGTGCGCGCGGCCATGATGAAGTCGTTGCGGTGCAGGCCTTTGATCGAGTGGCTCCACCAGGTCACGGTGACTTTGCCCCACTCGGTCAGCAGACCCGGGTGGTGACCTTCGGCTTCGGAGATCTCGCCAACGGCGTTGGTGAACGCCAGTGCGTGCTTGAAATTCTTGAACAGGAAGACTTTTTCCAGCTGCATGATGCTGTCGCGAACTTCGATGTTCCAGTCAGGGATCTGCTTGATCAGGATCGGCAGTTCTTCGTCGCTGACTTGCGGGGCATCGGCGCGGCAGGCTTCGCAGTGGGCTTGGTTCAATGTGGACATGGTGTATTCCTGAATTCGATTCTTGTTGGAAATTACTATCTTTGCGCGCAAGTCGCGAGCGGGTTCTGCTCAGGCCGCTTTCGGCTTGGGCGGAAATTTCGGCGCATGCAGACCCAACTGCATGCCTTGTCTGACCATGGCCATGATGTCTTCATGGGCCACATCGAACAGGCGCTTGAGGTTCGGCAGAACAAAGTACAGCGGCTGGAGGATGTCGATGCGGTACGGCGTGCGCATGGCTTCCAGCGGATCGAAGAGCTGATGCTCGGGCTCGTCCGACAGCGAGTAAACGGATTCTTTCGGCGAAGACAGAATGCCGCCACCGTAGATGCGCTTGCCTTGCGGGGTGTCGACCAGACCAAACTCGATGGTCATCCAGTACAGCCGCGCCAGATACACGCGTTCTTCCTTGGTGGCTTGCAGGCCGAGCTTGCCGTAGGTGTGGGTGAATTCGGCAAACCAAGGGTTGGTCAGCAGCGGGCAGTGGCCAAAAATCTCGTGGAAAATGTCCGGCTCTTGCAGATAGTCCAGCTCTTCGCGGGTACGAATGAACGTGGCCACCGGGAAGCGTTTGCTGGCGAGCAACTCAAAGAAGGTTTGAAACGGAATCAGCGCCGGGACGCGAGCGACCTGCCAACCGGTGGTTTCGCCGAGCACCTTGTTGATTTCGCCAAGTTGCGGGATGCGGTCGTGGGGCAGACCGAGTTTTTCGATACCGTCCAGGTATTCCTGGCACGCCCGACCCTCGATCACTTTCAACTGGCGAGTGATCAGCGTGTTCCACACCGCGTGTTCTTCGGCGGGGTAATCGATAAAACCTTGCGCATCGGGCTCGCGGGCCACGTATTGCGTCTGCTTCATGCTGCTCTCCTGCTAAGGGGAATTCGTTCTTGTTATGTCCAGCGATGGACCTAGAAATAACGCAGGACGTTGCCGGTTGCAGCAGGTGATTGCGAGGGGGATGTAGGAAGAATCATTGATATTCGTAAAGTAATCGTTACGGATTTGCCCTTAACTCGGGATTGCGGTGATTTTCGGGTTTGAAAAGGGCTGTAGGTGTCACATAATCTTGACGGTTATCTGCGTGCCTCAGCAGAAAAGTACGGCACGTTCCCCTGTAGGAGTGAGCCTGCTCGCGATAGCAGTGTGTCAGTTCACATCAATTTGCCTGACACACTGCTATCGCCAGCAGGCTGGCTCCCACAGGTAATTCACTGTCTTCAGGTCTCTCTTTGTTTCTCGGGTCTTATATATGCGCATCAAAGTCCATTGTCAGAACCGCATCGGCATCCTGCGCGACATCCTCAATCTGTTGGTCGAGTACGGGATCAACGTCGCGCGCGGTGAGGTCGGCGGCGAGCATGGCAATGCGATCTATCTGCACTGCCCGAACCTGATCAACATCCAGTTCCAGGCGCTGCGTCCCAAGTTCGAGGCGATTGCCGGGGTGTTTGGCGTCAAACGGGTCGGCTTGATGCCGAGCGAGCGGCGACACATGGAGCTGAATGCGTTGCTTGGCGCCCTGGAGTTTCCGGTGCTGTCGATCGACATGGGCGGCTCCATTGTGGCGGCCAACCGTGCGGCGGCGCAGTTGCTCGGGGTGCGGGTTGATGAGGTGCCGGGGATTCCGCTGTCTCGATACGCCGAAGATTTCGATCTGCCGGAGCTGGTGCGCGCCAATAAATCGCGAATCAACGGCATGCGCGTGAAGGTCAAGGGTGACGTCTTTCTGGCTGACATCGCGCCGCTGCAATCGGAACACGACGACAGCGAAGCCATGGCCGGTGCGGTGCTGACGCTGCATCGAGCGGACCGGGTCGGTGAGCGCATCTACAACGTGCGCAAACAGGAGCTGCGCGGCTTCGACAGCATCTTCCAGAGTTCGAAAGTCATGGCCGCAGTGGTGCGCGAAGCGCGACGCATGGCGCCGCTGGATGCGCCGCTATTGATAGAAGGTGAAACCGGCACCGGCAAAGAACTGCTGGCGCGTGCCTGCCACCTCGCCAGTCCGCGTGGGCAGTCGCCGTTGATGGCGCTCAACTGCGCGGGGCTGCCAGAGTCGATGGCCGAGACCGAGTTGTTCGGTTACGGGCCGGGTGCTTTTGAAGGGGCGCGGGCCGAAGGCAAGCTCGGCCTGCTGGAGTTGACGGCGGGCGGCACCTTGTTTCTCGATGGCGTCGGTGAGATGAGCCCGCGCTTGCAGGTGAAGTTGCTGCGCTTTTTGCAGGATGGCTGCTTCCGGCGTGTGGGCAGTGACGAGGAGGTCTATCTGGATGTGCGGGTGATCTGCGCGACTCAGGTTGATCTGTCGGAACTGTGCTCCCGGGGTGAATTTCGTCAGGATTTGTACCATCGCTTGAACGTGCTTTCGCTGCATATTCCGCCGCTGCGTGAATGCCTCGATGGTTTGGCACCACTGGTCGAGCACTTCCTCGATCAGGCCAGTCGACAGATCGGTTGCCCGCTGCCGAAACTGGCGCCGGCAGCGATGGACCGGCTCAGTCATTACCACTGGCCGGGCAACGTGCGGCAATTGGAGAACGTGCTGTTTCAGGCGGTTTCGCTGTGTGAGGGCGGGACGGTCAAAGCTGAACATATTCGCCTGCCGGATTATGGCGTGCGTCAGCCGCTTGGCGATTTTTCGCTGGAGGGCGGGTTGGACGAGATTGTCGGGCGCTTCGAGAAAGCGGTGCTGGAGCGTTTGTACTCAGAGCATCCGAGCAGTCGACAACTGGGCAAGCGACTCGGGGTTTCACATACAACAATCGCCAATAAACTGCGCGAGTATGAGGTGGGTAAAGACACTGAAGCTTAAGATCAAAAGATCGCAGCGTGCCGCAGCTCCTACAGGGGAATGTATTTCAAGGTAGGAGCTGCGGCACGCTGCGATCTTTTGATCTGTTGCCGCCAAGCGGCATTCCACCGCCGGTTTTTCGACTTCGATACATTTCAGATTTCCCCTCGCTTTCCCTCAAGTCCTTTGTTTACCGGGCTCTCGGCCGCCAAATAAAAGTTGGTCTGCAAATTGCTTATGGCTCAGCAGTACAGCGGTGGGCGGCAAACGTCCGGCATGCAGAGGAAAGAGTGTGGACAAGTACCTTTATGTGGCAATGACCGGCGCCAGCCAGAATGCACTGGCGCAGAAGGCTCATGCGAACAACCTGGCGAACATCTCCACCAACGGTTTCCAGAAAGACCTGGAGCAGGCGCGTTCGATGCCGGTGTTTGGTGACAGCTTTCCGGCGCGTGCGTTTGCCATGAGCGAACGCCCGGCCACCGACTTCTCGCCGGGCTCGCTGGTGCAGACCGGACGTGACCTCGACGTCGCCGTGACCGGCAACGGTTTTATCGCCGTGCAGAACCCGAACGGCGGTGAAAGCTACGTGCGCACCGGCAGCCTCAACATCGACGCCCTCGGCGTATTGCGCGCCGGCAACGGCATGGCCGTGATGGGCAATGGCGGGCCGATTGCCGTGCCGCCAGAGCAGCAGGTCGAAGTCGGTGAAGACGGCACCATCAGTATTCGTGCGATGGGCGAAGGCCCGCGCGTCATGGCGGAAGTCGACCGGATCAAACTGGTCAACCCGGACATCAAGAACATGAACAAGGGCCTCGACGGCTCGATCTACACCAAGGACGGCCAGCCTGCGCCGGCCGATGCCAACGTCAAACTGGTGTCGGGTTTCCTGGAGTCGAGCAACGTCAATGCCGTGGAAGAAATGACATCGGTACTGGCTCTGTCCAAGCAGTTCGAATTGCACATCAAGATGATGAACACCGCCAAAGACGACGACCAGGCCATGGCTCGGGTCTTGCAGATCAGCTAATTATCAGAACGTCGCGCCGTAAAACAGGCGCACGAGGAGAATCGAATGCTTCCGGCTCTATGGGTTGCCAAAACAGGTCTGTCCGCCCAGGACACCAACCTGACCACCATCTCCAACAACCTGGCGAACGTGTCGACCACGGGTTTCAAACGTGATCGCGCCGAGTTCCAGGACTTGCTGTATCAAATCAAGCGTCAGCCTGGCGCCCAGTCGACTCAGGACAGCGAACTGCCGTCCGGTCTGCAACTGGGTACCGGTGTGCGCATTGTCGGCACGCAGAAAAACTTCACCGCCGGCAGCCTGCAAACCACCGAGCAGCCGTTGGACCTGGCCGTCGACGGTCGCGGTTTCTTCCAGATCCTGCAACCGGACGGCACCACGTCCTACACCCGTGACGGTACTTTCCACCTCGATTCCAATGGCCAGATCGTCAACGCCAGTGGTTTCGCTCTGGAACCAGCCATCGTCATCCCGAACAACGCCCAGAGCTTCACCGTCGGTACCGACGGCACAGTGTCCATCACTGTTCCAGGTAACCCGGCCGCTCAGGTGATCGGCAACCTGCAAACCGCCGACTTCATCAACCCGGCCGGTCTGCAAGCCGTGGGCAACAACCTGTTCCTGGAAACTGCTGCTTCGGGCGCACCGCAAATCGGTACCCCGGGCCTGAACGGTTTCGGCACCACGTTGCAGAACACTCTGGAAGGTTCCAACGTCAGCACCGTTGAAGAGATGGTCAACATGATCACCACTCAGCGCGCTTACGAGATGAACTCCAAGGTGATCTCCACCGCCGACCAGATGCTCTCGTTCGTAACGCAGAATCTGTAATCAGTCTATGAGGCGGCCATGAGGCTGCCTGCAACACCGTGAGGTAGGGTCATGAAACGCTTCGTATCTGTTCTGGCATTGGGTGGGGTCGTCTCGCTCGCGGGCTGCGTCGCACCGACGCCCAAGCCCAATGACCCTTACTACGCTCCGGTGTTGCCGCGCACGCCGTTGCCGGCAGCCGCCAATAACGGCTCGATCTATCAGGCCGGTTTCGAGCAGAACCTGTACAGCGACCGCAAGGCATTCCGGGTCGGTGACATCATCACCATCACCCTGAACGAGAAAACCCAGGCCAGCAAAAACGCCAACTCGCAAGTGGCCAAGAACAGCAAGACCGGCATCGGCCTGACTTCGCTGTTCGGCGGCAGTGGCACCACCAACAATCCGTTGGGCGGTAATGACCTGAGTCTGGATGTCGGCTACAGCGGCGACCGTGCGACCAAGGGTGACAGCAAGGCTGCGCAGGGCAACACCCTGACCGGCTCGGTCACCGTGACCGTCGCCGACGTCTTGCCCAACGGCATCATCGCCGTGCGTGGCGAGAAGTGGATGACCCTCAACACTGGCGACGAGCTGGTGCGGATTGCCGGTCTGGTACGTGCCGATGACATCGCCACCGACAACACCGTTTCGTCGACCCGGGTCGCCGATGCGCGCATTACCTATTCGGGTACCGGTTCGTTTGCCGATGCGAGTCAGCCAGGCTGGTTCGACCGTTTCTTCCTCAGCCCGCTGTTCCCTTTCTAGGTGGCTACTTTGAAGTTCAAGAGCCTCATGCTGGCTGCGGCATTGATGTCCGCAGCCTTTGGCGCCCACGCCGAGCGGTTGAAAGACATCGCCAGTATTTCCGGCGTGCGTTCCAACCAGTTGATCGGTTACGGCCTGGTGGTCGGGCTTAACGGCACCGGTGACCAGACGACGCAAACCCCGTTCACCCTGCAGACCTTCAACAACATGCTCTCGCAGTTCGGCATCAAAGTGCCGCCGGGTTCGGGCAACGTGCAGTTGAAAAACGTCGCAGCGGTATCGGTGAGTGCCGATCTGCCGGCGTTCGCCAAACCGGGTCAGCAAGTCGACATCACCGTGTCCTCGATCGGTAACTCCAAGAGCCTGCGTGGCGGCACATTGTTGCTGACCCCGCTCAAGGGTATCGACGGCAACGTCTACGCCATCGCTCAGGGCAATTTGGTGGTCGGCGGTTTTGATGCTGAAGGTCGTGACGGTTCGAAGATCACCGTCAACGTTCCGTCGGCCGGTCGCATCCCTGGCGGTGCGTCGGTGGAGCGTTCGGTGCCGAGTGGTTTCAACCAGGGCAACAGCCTGACGCTGAACCTCAACCGTTCCGACTTCACCACGGCCAAGCGCATCGTCGACAAGATCAACGACATGCTCGGCCCTGGCGTGGCTCAGGCCATCGACGGCGGCTCGATCCGGGTCAGCGCGCCGCTCGATCCGAGCCAGCGTGTCGACTATCTGTCGATCCTCGAAAACCTTGAAGTCGATCCGGGTCAGGCGGTGGCGAAAGTCATCATCAACTCGCGCACCGGCACCATCGTTATCGGCCAGAACGTGAAAGTCTCGCCAGCCGCCGTGACCCACGGCAGCCTGACCGTGACCATCACCGAAGATCCTATCGTCAGCCAGCCGGGCCCGCTGTCCAATGGTCAGACTGCCGTGGTGCCGCGTTCACGAGTGAATGCCCAGCAGGAAGCCAAACCGATGTTCAAGTTCGGCCCGGGCACTACCCTCGACGAGATCGTGCGTGCGGTGAACCAGGTCGGCGCGGCACCGGGTGACTTGATGGCCATTCTCGAAGCACTGAAGCAGGCCGGCGCGTTGCAAGCCGACCTGATCGTGATCTGAGGACGGCGAACATGGATATGCGCAAAGGCAGTCTGGTCGATACCGGCGATTCGGGTTCCTATTCCGACCTTAATCGTCTGAACCAGCTCAAGGTCGGCGACAAGAACAGCGATGCGAACATGCGCAAGGTTGCGCAGGAATTCGAATCGCTGTTCCTTGGTGAAATGCTCAAGTCGATGCGTTCGGCCACCGAGGCATTGGGCAAAGACAACCCGATGAACACCCCGGCTGCCAAGCAGTATCAGGAAATGTACGACCAGCAACTGGCGGTCTCGATGTCCCGCGAAGGCGGTGGTATCGGTCTGGCCGACGTGTTGCTCAAGCAGATGTCGAAGAACAAACCGCTGGCGCCGGGCGAGGCTGCGGCCGCATCCGCCGCCAAGCAGGAAGCGGCGAAAGCCGCAGCGGTACCGACGCCGATTGCCGCTGGCACGGTGGGCACCGGGCCGTTGTCGCGCCTCAATGGCGAGCGTCCGTTGTGGGCATCGCGCGCGCTGCATGCGCCGAACACCCAGCTTGCGCACAGCAACGACATGGAAATGATCAATAAGCGTCGCCTGGCGTTGCCGCCGAAACTGGCTGATCGCTTGCTTGCGGGTCTGGTGCCTTCGGCTACGCCGGCAGCTTCCACCCAATTGCCCACGCGCGGTACCACCGTCACCGGTTCCGGCCCGCTGTACAACGGCGACTGGCTGGCGCGGGCCGAGGCGGACAAATCCTCCGACGGCCAGATGCAGATTTACGGTCGTGCCATGGCGCAGATTCCGCTGGCGCCGGCGAAACGTGCGTTCAGTTCTGCCGACCAGTTCGTCAACACCATGCTGCCGATGGCCAAAGAAGCCGCCGCGCGTATCGGTGTCGATCCGCGTTACCTGGTGGCGCAAGCCGCACTGGAAACCGGCTGGGGCAAATCGGTCATGCGCGCTCAGGATGGCAGCAGCAGCCACAACCTGTTCGGCATCAAGGCGAGCAGCAACTGGAAGGGCGATTCGGCCCGGGCGATCACCAGCGAATTCCGCGATGGGCAGATGGTCAAGGAGACGGCCGAGTTCCGTTCCTACGCCTCGTACAAGGACAGTTTCCACGATCTGGTGACTTTGCTGCAGACCAACAATCGCTATCAAGATGTTGTGAAGTCGGCCGATAACCCAGAACAGTTTGTACGCGAGTTGCAAAAGGCCGGTTACGCGACCGACCCGAACTACGCGACAAAGATTTCGCAGATAGCCAAGCAGATGAACAGTTTCCAAAACTACGCTGCGGCGGGTGTATCCACCACGCCTTTATAAGGCACAAGGTATAAGGTCTGAACCATGAGTTTGCTCAATATCGGAATGTCGGGTCTGGCGGCTAGCCAGTCCTCTCTGGCAACGACAGGCAACAACATTGCCAACGTCGACACCGCCGGTTATTCACGCCAGCAAACCGTGCAGGGCACCAAGTCCTCGCAGCAGTTCGGCACCGTTTTCATCGGCACGGGCACCACCCTGGCCGACGTGCGTCGGGTGTACAACTCCTACCTGGAAACCCAGTTGCATACGGCGACTTCGCTCGACAGCGAATCGGCCGCGTATCTGGCTCAGACCACGCCACTGGATGCCACGCTGTCCGACACCAACACCGGTCTGACCGGCGTGTTGCAGAAGTTCTTCACCTCGATGCAGGGCGTATCGACCTCGGCGACCGACGACACTTCCCGTCAATCGGTGCTGACGGGCGCGCAGGCGCTCACCAACCGCTTCAATACCATTTCCAAGCAGTTGAATGACCAGAACACCACGATCAACGGCAGCCTTGGCGACATGGCGGCCCAGGTGAATAAGCTGGCCACCTCGATTGCTACGCTGAACCAGAAAATCGGTGAGATCTCCACCAGCGGCGGCCAGCCGAACGACCTGCTCGACAGTCGTAACGAAGCCGTGCGCCAGTTGTCCGAACTGACCGGCACTCAAGTCGTCGAGCGCGGCACCAGTTTCGACGTCTACATCGGCAGCGGCCAGCCGCTGGTGATCGGCAACACCACTAACACGCTGAGCACCGTGGCTCTCAAGGGCGACCCGTCGCGCGTGGGCATCCAGATGGATCGCGGTTCGAGCACCATCGATATCACTTCGGCGATGAGCGGTGGTGAAATCGGTGGCCTGCTGACTTATCGCAGCGATGTGCTTGATCCTTCGCTTAACGAATTGGGTCGTGTCGCGCTGGTCATTGCGGATCAGATCAACAGCCAGCAAGCCCAGGGCATCGACAAGAACGGTGACTTTGGCGCAGCGATTTTCAACAATATCAATAGTGCCGCTCTGGTCAGCCAGCGCAGCATCGCGCAGTCAGGCAACAGCACCGGTTCGGGCAATCTTGATGTGACCATCAAGGACACCGGCAAGCTGACCAGCAGCGACTATCAGGTGACGTTCACCAGCGCGACCGACTACAGCGTCAAGCGCTCCGACGGCACCGACATGGGCTCCTTCAGCACCACGACCACGCCACCTCCAGTGATCGACGGCTTCAGCCTCTCACTCAATGGCGGCGCGTTGAGTGCGGGCGACAGCTTCAAGGTGACCCCGACCCGCAATGCGGCAGCGAGCATTCAGACTGTACTCACCGACCCGAAGAAAATTGCTGCGGCAGGTCCGCTGACCGGTGTGGCCAGCGCCAGCAACTCTGGCACTTACACCCAGCCGACGCTCAGCGACACGATCAATATCTACGACCCGGCTTCTCAGGCCGAGATGCAGGCGGCGCTGAAGAATTCGACGCCGGTCAAACTGGTGTTCGGTGCGGCGAGCGGTGGCAGTCAGACCTACAACATGGTTGATGCCAAGGGGTTCACCATTGGCTCCGGCGTCATCGTTCCGGGCCAGGCCAACACCCTGAATCTGAAAGTCGGTATGGTCGATGCCAGCGGCAACCCGGTCATGGACACGACTGTTACGCCGAATGTGCAGAAGACCTTCACCGTGCAGACCACGGTCGGCGGCACACCAAAAACCGGCGAAACCTTCACCATGAACCTGACCGGTGCGGCGTCTTCGGACAACCGCAACGCCCAAGCGCTGGTCGGCCTGCAAACCAAACAAACCGTGGATACCGGTTCGGCGAGCAAAGGCATCAGCCTGACCGACGCCTATAACAAACTGGTGACCAACGTCGGTACCAAGGCTGCTCAAGGCAAGTCCGACAGCGCCGCCACCACGGCAATCCTGGCACAGGCACAGGGCGCGCGTGATTCGTTGTCCGGGGTCAACCTGGATGAAGAAACCGGCAACCTGGTCAAGTATCAGCAGTACTACACAGCGTCTTCGCAGATCATCAAAGCTGCGCAGGAAACTTTCGCCACGCTGATCAACAGCCTTTAAGGAGTCGTAATTCATGCGCATTTCCACCGCCCAGTATTACGGAACGCAAGCTTCGGACTATCAGCGTAACTTCAACAAGGCTGTCGCCACCGCGAGCGAGGCGAGCAGCCTGACGCGCATCAATACCGCAGCGGATGATCCTATCGGCGCCGGGCGTTTGCTGCAGCTGGGTCAGCAGGCGGCAATGCTCGATCAGTACACCACCAACATCAGCAGCACCAAGAGTGCGCTGACGGTGCAGGAAACCACGCTGGATTCCATCACCACGGCGTTGCAGAGTGCCAAGGAAATCTCCCTGGCCGCCAACAACGGCAACCTTACCGACAAGGACCGCCAGGCTTACGCTGCGCAACTGTCGCAGATCCAGCAACAAGTCCTGGGCCTGATGAACTCCAAGGATGCCGACGGCAACTACCTGTTTTCCGGTTCGAAAACCGATACCGCGCCGTACTCGCAAAACAACGACGGCACTTACAGCTACAACGGTGACCAGACCACCATCAATCTGGGCATTGGCGACGGTACGTCGGTTGGTACCAACACTACCGGCTGGGACGCGTTCCAGCAGACCATCAACACCGCTCGCACCAACACCACCATGACCGCTCCACCGGTTGACGACGGTCGTGTCGTGCTGTCCAACGGTACGGTCGGAACGGCTGCCACCTACAACGCCAAATTTGCCGGCGGCGAGCCTTACACCGTCAGCTTCCTCAGCAGTACGCAGCTGAAAATCACCGATGCGCTGGGTAATGATGTTACGGCTGAAGCAACCCAGAATGGTTTGATCAGCAACAGCAGCGGTGCCAACCAGACGGTCAGCTTCCGTGGTGTCGACATGAAGTTGAACATCAACCTCAAGGCGGGTGACACCAACCCCGACGCGGTTATCGCCGGGCACAGCTTCCAATTGTCGGCCACGCCTGACTCGTTCACTACCGCGCGTAGCCCGGGCAACCCGTCGACCGCCGTTATCACCGGTTCGAACATCACTGATCCTGTGGCTTACAACAACGCCTTCCCGCAGGGCGGTGCAGTCCTCAAGTTCACCAGCGCCACTGCTTTTGATTTGTATGCGGCGCCTGTCACTGCCGACAGCAAACCAGTGTCCTCGGGTACTGTCGCTGGCGGTAACGCAACCGCTGCGGGCGTGACCTTTGCATTGGGCAACACTCCTGCAGCCGGTGATCAGTTTTCGATCCAGTCGAACAACCATCAGACGCAGAATATCCTCGATACGCTGGGTCAGATGGTGACCGCGCTGAATGCGCCGATCGATGGCAATGACGTCGCCAAGCAAAAATTCCAGGGCATCATGGAAGCGGGGCTTGGTAACATCGATAGCGCTTCCAATCAGGTCGGCGCCGCTGTCACTTCAATCGGTGCTCGTGGCCAATCGCTGGATATGCAAACCATCACCAATCAGAGCCTGAGCACCGCCAATACCACGACTCAAGGCTCGATCCGTGATTCGGACCCGGCAGAAGTCATGACGCGTCTGACTCTGCAACAAACCATGCTGCAAGCGGCGCAACTGGCATTCAGCAAGATCAGCCAGTTGGGCCTGTTCAACAAGATCTGACGGTAACCGGGCGCGCAAGCGCCCGTTTGTTTTGGCTCTTGAGTATCTAATGTCTTTTTTTGCGGTATCCAGAGGGCTCGCTGTTCCGGGCGGGCTCCCGCCGCTTGCGAGTCTGCCGTGAATTCACTTCCCCTTGTCAGTCTGGTCATTCCTGCCTTCAATCCACGATATTTCGAGAAGGCCCTGCGCAGTGCCGTCGGGCAAGGCTATGGCAATCTTGAAATCATTGTGTGCGATGACAGTCGCGGCAGCACAATCGAGGAAATCGTTGCCGCGGTAGTCGAGCAGACGGGTGTGGTTGTGCGCTATGTGCGCAACCCGCAGACGCTGGGAATGGTCGGCAATTTGAAGGTCTGCCTGAGTCAGGCGCAGGGCGAATTCATCAAGTTTCTGTGTGACGATGACCTGCTCTATTCGAATTGTATCGAGCAGCAGGCCCATGAAATGTTGCGCGAGGAGGTCAGTCTGGTGACGGCCCAGCGACTGCTCTGGGATGCCAACGACATCATCTTGCCCGGGCGTCTGGAAAACACCTCTTTGTCACCTTACAGCGGCTTGCTCAAGGGTGACGATCTGCTGGGTATATTTGAAAAATTCCCGGTCAACGTTCTCGGCGGATTCAGCAACGCCTTGTTCCGGCGTGCCGATATCGTCGAGCTGCTGCCGGCATTGACTGAAGAGGGTTGCTGCTTCGTGGCGACCCTGGATTTTGCCCTGTATGTCTGTCTGTTACGGCGCGGCAATCTGGCGGTGTCCAACAATGTGCTGAGCGCCGAGCGACTCTATCCAGAGCGACTGAGCGCGCAACAGCGGATGAAGGATGCGGTTGAGGTCGAGCGAGAGTGGATCTCGCAAATGCTCAAGGTTCGAAGCGGTGAGTCCGCGCCTGCACAGGGATGGGTTCGCTACATTCCCTTGACCAAGGCTGATGAATTACCGAGGGTTTGGGAAGAACTTCCCCTGAGCCGCACTCTGGGTTCCAAGCAAAGTCGTCAGGAATGGGCGGTCGGTGTCGACAGCTTCAGTTTTGCTGAACTTTATGCGCAGTGGCTGGAGTGTCGGGTGCTCACCGAAGGGCAGCGCAAGTTGCTGCCGGAAACCCTTGCCGGTTGGTCGCACCAACCCCGAATCGTACCGATCATCATTGATGGGTTGGGCAGACAGGATGGTCTCGAACGCACGCTGGAAGCGCTGGCTGCCCAGGATTATTTGCCTGAGCTGATTCTGGTGTTGTCCGCTTCCTGTACTGAGGCGCAACTGGATGGGCGAGTGTTCCGCATGCCGTTGCAGGATGACGGCCTGGAGCAGATCAACGCACTGTTGCCGCAGTTGGAGGGCGCGGACTGGTTCTACCTGTTGCAGGCCGGCGATCGCCCGGTAGTGCCGGCATTGTTGGTCATGGCCGAGCGAATTGCCCGTTTCTCATCGCTGACGTGTCTGTACAGCGATGAAGGCAGCCTGCGTGGCGGCGAATCGGTAGAGCCTGCATTCAAGCCGGATTTCAATCTGGATCTGATGCGCAGTTATCCTTATGTCGGACGTGCCTTGGCGTTCAAGCGCGAGCAGTTTCTGGCGCTCGGCGGGTTTGATCCTGCGTTCGCCGAGCTGGCCCCCCATGATGTGTTGTTGCGCATGGTCGAGAGCGAGGGCATACAGGTCATCGGTCACATCGCCGAAGTGTTGCTGGAATCGAAATTCGATCTGTCCGCGTGGCTGGCCGAACCCGGTGTGGTGGCGCAAAACCCACGCGTGCTCGAAGCGCATTTGCAGCGTCTGGGCATTGCCCACGAGATTCGTCGCGGTAGCACTGAGCTGCTCAATCGTGTCGACTATCATCATGCCCTGCGGCCGCTGGTCTCGGTCATTATTACCGCCCGGGATCAGACCGCCGCCTTGCAGCGCTGTGTCGAAACCCTGTTGGAGAAGACGGCCTACACCGAATATGAATTGGTGTTGGTCGACAATGGCAGTGAAAGCGCTGAAGCGTTGGCGTGGCTGGATGGCATGGCGCAGTTGGGCGGCGACCGGATTCGCGTTTTGAGCTTCCCGCAAAAAGGTAATGCGGCGGCCTTGTACAATTTTGCGGTAGGCCAGGCACGCGGCGAATATGTGGTGATGCTTAATTCTTTTGCGGTGATCACCCAGGCGGACTGGCTGGACGAACTGCTCAATCATGCGCAGCGCCCTGAGGTCGGTGTGGTGGGTGCGAGGTTGTTCAACCCGGATGGATGTGTGCTGCACGCCGGTCTGATTCTTGGATTGCAAGGGCCGGTGGGGCTGCCATTTTATGGTCAGCCGATGCAGTCTGACGGCTACATGTTCCGCCTGCAGGCGGTACATGATCTGAGCGCAGTGGGCGGTGACTGCCTGATGGTCCGCAAGACGGTCTTCGAGGCTGTCGGGAAACTCGACGAGCAGCACCTCAAACAATCGCTCAATATCGCGGATCTATGTCTGCGAGTCGGCCAGGAAGGTTATCTGGTGGTATGGAATCCCTATGCCACGCTTGCAGTAGGCGCGCGGCCTAGCTCGGCGGCGACGCAGGAAGATGAGCAAGTGCACGTCGAGGAACTGGACACGTTTTACCAGCGCTGGCTGCCACTTATAGCGCGTGATCCAGCCTATAACGTCAACCTGGCATTACAGGGTGTTGGTGCAACCTGCTTCAGTATTGAGCCGGGTCTGCGTACCGGTTGGAGTCCGTTTTCCAAGGCGCGGCTGCCCAATGTACTGGTCGTGCCAATCAATGCCTCGGCCATTGGTCATTACCGCATGAGCCAGCCGATGATCGAGCTGGAGGCGGCAAACAGAATTGAAGGGCGCATTTGCTACGGTTTGCCATCGATCATTGATATCGAGCGCCAGTCCCCCGATGTGATTGTTCTGCAAGGCCGTTATTCGGAACTCGCCATCGATGAAATTCCACCGCTGAAAAAATACTTCAGCGCGCGGCGAATCTACGAACTCGATGACTATGTCATCGACGTCCCGCATCGCAATGCGCACATCCGCAACATGCCGAGCAAGCAGGACATGGAGCGCATGGTGCGTCGCGCAATCGGGCTGTGTGATCGCGTGGTCGTTTCCACTCAGCCGCTGGCCAACGTCCTGTCGGACATGCATCACGACATTCGTGTCGTGCCGAACATGTTGGCCAAGGATTTGTGGAGCAACTTGCGCAGTCAGCGTCGTACCTCGAAAAAGCCGCGAGTTGGCTGGGGTGGAGGCACCAGTCATCACGGTGACCTGGCGGTAATCGCTGATGTCGTCCGCGAACTGGCCAATGAGGTCGACTGGGTATTTTTTGGCATGTGCCCGGATGATCTGCGGCCATACATGCACGAGTTCCACGGGGTGATCCCGCTCGACGTGTATCCGGCGAAACTGGCAAGCCTCAACCTTGACCTGGCGCTGGCACCGCTTGAGTTCCACATATTCAACGACTGCAAGAGCAACCTGCGCCTGCTTGAGTACGGTGCTTGTGGTTTTCCGGTGGTTTGTACCGACACTGAGGCGTATCGCGGCTACCTGCCGTGCACTCGCGTCAAGACCAACACCACGGATGAATGGTTGCAGGCAATTCGCATGCACCTGTCTGACCCGGATGCCAGCTATCGCATGGGGGATGATTTGCGGGAGGTGGTGCTGCGCGATTACGTGCTGCGCGGCGATAACCTGCGCTACTGGGAATATGGCTGGCTGGCCGACTGATCGGCTTCAGACGAATCAAAAAAGGCGACCTTTTCGGGTCGCCTTTTTTTGTACTTTGAAATACGTACTTACATCGATCAGCAGAGATTTCTCCCGCCAGCCTCAAGCTTTGGATTTCTTCAGTCGATACCCCGTTATTCGTTTGTTTGCCTGCGGGTGTATGGACGGGGCGGCGGTGCTGCCTCGGTTTGCATCGCCCCCATGGAAGATCCGGTTTCAACAACAACACAAGGAAGACGCAAATGGCTGTCGTAAATGGAACGAGTGAAGCGGATGTCCTGTTGGGCACCGACGATAATGACCAACTCTATGGACTGGAGTCGGATGATTTACTGCTGGGCAGCGCAGGATCAGACGTACTGGATGGCGGTGAAGGTTTTGACACGGCGAACTATTACGCAATGTCCTCGGGGATCAATGTCGAGTTTGGCGGCGGTGTGGCTACGGTCACCGGCCCCGATGGCAAGAGCGATACCCTGATTGGAGTGGAGAAAGTATTCGGTAGTTTTCATAACGATACGTTCACCAGTTCGGTGGCGGGTGTGACGCTGGAGGGCGGCGCCGGTGATGATGTTTACATCGTCGACGGCGAGGGCGTGACGATCATCGAGGAGGATCATCTTGGCTACGATGAGCTGCGCACCAGCCTCAATACCATCAAGATGGACCCGTTCATCGAGAAGCTGACTTTCACCGGTACCGGCGATTTCAACGGTTACGGCAATGCCAGTGACAACGAAATCATTGGCGGTGCCGGTAATGACTGGCTGTGGGGCGGCGCGGGTGCCGATCACTTTGTCGGTGGCGATGGCTTCGACACGGTCAGCTACAGCGACAGCCTTGAGGGTGTGCGGGTCGAGGACTTCAGCAACTTCGACGGTCTGACCATCGCTTATGGCGACACTTTCACTGGCATTGAAGCGATTCAGGGTTCGAACTTCGATGACGTGATTTATCGTCATCAAGGTTCGATGATCGTTGATGGTGCCGCTGGTTACGACACCGTCAATTATCGATCCGCCTTTGATTCCGTCAACCTGCTGATCGGCGGTGATGGCGTCAACGCAGAGGGCGACACACTGCGCAACGTGGAAAAAGTCATCGGTACATCGGGCGCTGACCACTACACCGTCAATGTCGCTGGCGTGACTGTCGCGGGTGGTGGCGGGGACGATATCTACACCATCAATAGCGCCGGAGTGACTATTGAGGAGGAGGGTGATTTCCGAGGCGGAACCGATCATCTGTACACCAGTCTGTCCGCGATGCACCTTGATCCGTTCATTGAAAACCTGACGTATACCGGGACTGCCGACTTCACCGGTTACGGCAATGACGAGAGCAACACCATCGTCTCCGGCGCCGGCAATGATGTGTTGTACGGTGGTGCGGGTGGTGATCATTTCGAAGGTGGTGCCGGTATCGACATCGTCAGCTACGGCGACAGCACTGAAGGTTTGAGCGCCTCGCTCAACTGGGGCCCGCAGAGCGGCATTGCTCTTTATGACGTTTACATTGATATCGAAGGCCTGCGCGGCAGTCAGTTCAATGACTCCCTTGAAGGCAATTCGGACGACAACATTCTGGAGGGCAGTGCGGGCGACGACCAGATTCAGGGCGGCGATGGCAATGACCATATCTACGGCGGTCTGGCGTCCGGGCAGGATGCTGCAGGGCAGTCGGATACGCTTTCAGGCGGCGCGGGCAATGATGTCATCGTCGCTGCCAGCAACGACCTGTTCACTTGGGCCAGTGGCGATGACGGCAATGACACGATCACGCTGGGAAGCGGGGTTGCCTTTGGCGGGCAGGGCGATGACCAGTTGATCATCAATTTCTCCAGCCAGGCGCTTTCCGGCGTCAGTGCTTATGGTGGATATGGCGATGATACCTACGTGGTGAACACCACCGGGCTGGTGACGATTCAGGATGAAGGGCTGGACATGAACGACACTCTGATCCTCAACACCATCGCCAATGCCGGTCAGTTGAGCGTGACCCGCATCGGTAACGACGCCTATCTGCACAGTGCCAATGACACCGGCAGTGGTGTGCCGGACAACGGCGTGAAACTGGCGGACTGGTACGCGGGCTTCAACACCATCGAGCATATCCAGACCGCCGACGGCCAGGTCTATGATCTGCCAACCAGTGGTGATGCGTTCGCCATGTTCGGGTAATCGTTCAACCCATTGATATGGCTCAATGAAAGGGATGAATCCGCTGAGGGATTCATCCCTTTTTTCATGTGCCTTTGTGCCCCGGACGCAGGGCTTGCCGAGCTGGCGCGTTTCCTGCAAGTACCCCTCAAATCGCCATAAAACGAGCGCTCAGCAGCGCCCGCAGCGGCAAAAGGTTTAGCCAGAAGGCTCGCACAGCTCAAGAAAGCCCTGCGCAGCCCTGTGACGAGCGAGAGGGGAGACGATGAAGGCAGTAATTTTGGCGGGTGGCCTCGGCACGCGCATCAGTGAAGAGTCGCACCTCAAGCCCAAACCGATGATCGAGATCGGCGGCAAGCCAATTCTCTGGCACATCATGAAGCAGTATTCCGCGCACGGAATTCACGACTTCGTGATCTGCCTGGGCTACAAGGGCTACGCGATCAAGGACTTCTTCGCCAACTACTTCCTGCACACTTCCGACGTCACGTTCGACATGCGCAACAACCGCATGGATGTGCACCAGAACTACAGCGAGCCGTGGAGCGTCACCCTCATCGACACCGGTGAGGAAACCATGACCGGTGGCCGCCTGCTGCGTGCCAGCCGTTATCTCAAGGATGAAGAGGCGTTCTGCTTCACCTACGGCGACGGCGTTTCCGATATCAACATCGCGCAACTGGTGGATTACCACAAAGCTCACGGCCGTCTGGCGACCGTCACCGCCGTGCAGCCACCGGGTCGGTATGGCGCCCTTGAACGTCAGGGCGATCAGGTGCTCGGTTTCACCGAAAAGCCTCGTGGTGATGGCGGCTGGATCAACGGTGGCTTCTTTGTGCTGTCGCCGAAAGTGTTGCCGTACATCGCTGGCGATGAAACCACCTGGGAAGCTGAACCCTTGGCGCAGTTGGCCCAGGATGAACAGTTGAAAGCTTTCGAACACGAAGGCTTCTGGCACCCGATGGACACCCTGCGCGACAAGAATCATCTCGAAGCGCTGTGGCTGAGCGGGGAGGCCCCATGGAAGCAATGGGCCTGAGTGCGGATTTCTGGCGCGGCAAACGCGTCCTCGTCACCGGACATACCGGTTTCAAAGGCAGTTGGCTGACCCTGTGGCTGCAAAGCCTCGGCGCGCAAGTCAGCGGTTTTTCCCTCGATCCTTCGACCGAGCCGAGCCTGTTCGAACTGGCGCGCGTACATGAAGGCATCAACGATCAGCGCGGCGATTTGCGTGATCTGGGCGCCTTGCTTGAGATCATCGCCGACACCGAGCCGGAGATCGTCCTGCATCTGGCGGCTCAACCGCTGGTGCGGGAAGGCTATCGCGATCCGCTCGGCACTTACTCCAGCAACGTCATGGGCACCCTGAATCTGCTTGAAGCGATTCGTCAGGTCGGCTGCGTGCGCGCCTGCGTATTGGTCACCACTGACAAGGTTTACGCCAACAAGGAATGGCTGTGGCCGTACCGCGAAGACGAAGCCCTCGGCGGACACGATCCTTACAGCAGCAGCAAGGCGTGCTGCGAACTATTGGCGCAGTCTTACGCGGCATCGTTTTTCCCGGCGGAGAAGTACGCCGAACACGGTCTGGCCCTGGCCACCGCCCGCGCCGGCAACGTGCTGGGCGGCGGTGACTTCGCCCCGGAACGCTTGATTCCCGATGTGCTGAAAGCCTGGTCCGCCGATGAACCGGTGACGCTGCGTTATCCGCAAGCCGTGCGCCCGTGGCAACACGCGCTGGAGCCGCTGGCCGGTTACCTGCAACTGGCCGCCGGTCTCTACGAACAAGGCCCGGAGTATGCGGGTGCGTGGAACTTCGGCCCGAGCGAGGCAGACATGTGCAGCGTCGGTGAAGTGGTCGAACTGCTCGCCAATCGCTGGCCGCAGGCCCGTGGTTTGCGCATCGAACCGAGTGAACTGCATGAGGCTGGCCTGCTGCGTCTGGACAGCAGCTGCGCCCGGCAACTGCTCGGCTGGCAAGCGCGCTGGTCGCTGGAACAATGTCTGACCCAGACCCTCGACTGGCATCTGGCGTGGCAGAACGGCGATGACATGCGCGCCGTGACCCTCGGCCAATTGAACCTGTATCGAGGCGCGCTGTGAGTGAGTTTTCCTTGCACGCGCTGCCGCTGGCCGGACTGTTCAGCGTCCAGCACAAGCGCTTCGAAGATCAGCGCGGGCACTTCGCCCGGCTGTTCTGCGAAGGCAGCCTGAGTGCGTTTGGCAGCGAGTTTCATATTTGCCAGATCAACCACTCCTGCACTCGCGAGAAGGGCAGCGTGCGCGGTCTGCATTATCAGAATGCCAACGCACCGGAAGCCAAACTGATCACCTGCCTGCGCGGTGAGGTGTGGGACGTGGCGGTGGATCTGCGTCCGGACTCTGCAACCTTTCTGCACTGGCACGCCGAGCACCTGAAGGCCGGCGACGGTCGCAGCCTGCTGATTCCGGCCGGGTTCGCCCACGGTTTTCAGACGCTGACCGAAGACGCCGAATTGCTCTATCTGCACAGCGCCGATTACGCGCCGGAGCACGAAGCCGGCCTGTCGGTGAACGATCCACGGCTGGCGATTGCCTGGCCGTTGCCTGTCAATAATTTGTCAGCGCGTGATTCCAGCCATCCTGCGCTCGATCAACACTTTGCTGGAGTGCGTCTATGAACTGCCGTGGGTGCGCCGCACCGCTGAGTCTGCCGCTGATTGACCTCGGGACTTCGCCGCCGTCCAACGCCTATGTGCATGCCGATCGTCTGGAGCAGGCCGAGCAATGGGTGCCGCTGAAGGTCGCCGTGTGTCAGCAATGCTGGCTGGTGCAGACCGAGGATTACACCAGTGCCGACAGCCTGTTCGACGCGGAGTACGCCTACTTCAGTTCGTTCTCCAGCACCTGGCTGGCGCATGCCGAGCGTTACGTCGCCGAGATGGTCGAGCGCTTCGGTCTGACCGCCGACAGCCGCGTGGTTGAAGTCGCCGCCAACGATGGTTACCTGTTGCAGTACGTCGCCGGGCGCGGCATTGCCTGTCTGGGCGTCGAGCCAACCCGCAGCACCGCACAAGCGGCGCGGGAAAAAGGCCTGGAGATTCGTGAGCTGTTCTTCGGTCGCGAGACTGCCGCGCAGCTCAAAAGCGAAGGCTGGGGCGCGGACTTGATGGCCGCCAATAACGTGCTCGCGCATGTGCCGGACATCAATGATTTCCTTGGCGGTTTCGCGACGTTGCTCAAACCGACTGGCGTAGCCACCTTCGAATTCCCGCAACTGCTGACGCTGATCGCGGGCGCGCAGTTCGACACGCTGTATCACGAGCACTATTCCTATCTGTCGCTGACCGCTGTGCAAACCCTGTGCGAGCGCAATGGTCTGGAAGTGTTCGACGTCAGCCAGTTGAGCACCCACGGTGGTTCGCTGCGGGTGTTCGTGCAGCGCAAGGACGGTGAACGCCGCGCCATTCAACCGGCAGTGCAGCAACAGTTGCAGGCTGAACTCGATGCCGGTGTGAAAACCCCCGAGTATTACGCGAGCCTCGCGCCTGCTGCCGAACGTATCAAACATGAGTTGCTGCGCTTTTTGTTGCAGGCCAAGGCCGACGGCAAACGTGTGGTCGGTTACGGCGCGGCGGCCAAGGGCAACACCTTGCTCAACTACGCCGGGGTCAAACCCGACTTGCTGGCATGGGTGGCCGATGCCAATCCGCACAAGCAAGGCAAGTTTCTGCCGGGCAGCCGCATTCCGATTGTGGCGCCTGCGCAGATCGATATCGAAAAACCGGATTACGTGCTGGTGTTGCCGTGGAACCTGCTGCACGAAGTCAGTCAGCAACTGGCGCAGGTACGTCAGTGGGACGGTCGCTTCGTGATCGCCGTGCCTGAGTTGAAAGTGCTGTGAAGGTTCTGGTAACCGGAGCCACAGGCTTCGTCGGTCGGCATCTGGTCGCGGCGTTGCTGGCGCGCGGCTGTGCGGTGCGAGCGGTGGCACGCAACGTCGAAACCGCGGCGAGCATGCCGTGGATCAATGACGTCGAATTCATCTCGGCGGATATTCACGCTGCCGATCTGGACGTGGCGGCGTTGACTGACGGTTGCGATGCGTTGGCTCATCTGGCCTGGCCAGGGTTGCCGAATTATCGGGCGCTGTTCCACTTCGAACACAACCTGATGGCTGATTACCGCTTTATCAAAAGCGCAGTCGAGGCGGGTGTAAAGCAAGTCCTGGTCACGGGCACCTGTTTCGAATATGGCATGCAGAGCGGCCCACTCAGCGAAAGCACTGAGCCACGGCCGAGCAATCCTTACGGTCTGGCCAAGCACACCTTGCATCTGTTTTTGCAGAACCTTGCGCAAGAGCAGCCGTTCACCCTGCAATGGGCGCGGCTGTTTTACCTGCATGGCGAAGGGCAGAATCCCAGCAGCCTGCTGGCGGCGCTGGACCGGGCAATCGATGCCGGCGAGCCGTCGTTCAACATGTCTGCCGGTGAGCAGTTGCGCGATTTTCTGGCGATTGAAACCGCTGCCGGTCATCTCGCCAGCATTCTTCAGCAGCGTGATTTCGCTGGCGTGATCAACTGCGCCAGCGGCCAACCGGTGTCGGTGCGTGCGCTGGTCGAACAGCGTCTGCGCGAACGCGGCGCGAGCCTGCATCTGAACCTCGGCCACTACCCGTATCCGACCCACGAACCGCTGGCGTTCTGGGCGGTGACCGAGCGCTTGCAACAGTTATTGGGAGAGTCGCAATGAGGCACGAGTTGTATCGGGTCACCGACCTGCCGGTGCTGCAGAACCGGACCTTTGCCGACGCGCAATCGGCGCAGGCCTCGGCCAGTGCCGACATGCTGCTGGTGCAGGACGAGCGCAGCGGCCTTATCTTCAATGCCGCGTTTGACGCCGACAAGCTCAGCTATGACGCTGACTATCAGAACGAGCAGGCGCATTCCGGCCAGTTCCAGAAGCATCTGAGCGACGTTGAAGGGATCATCGCCAGGCATTTCAAAGGCCAGGAGCTGATCGAAGTCGGCTGCGGCAAGGGCTACTTCCTTGAGTTGCTCAAAGGCCTTGGCTACTCGATCACCGGCATCGACCCGGCGTACGAAGGTGACAACGCCGATGTGATCAAGGCGCCGTTCACCCGTGGCCTCGGTCTGGCGGCGGACGCCATCGTCCTGCGCCATGTGCTGGAACATATTCAGGACCCGGTGAGTTTCCTCGCGGTAATCGCCGAAGCCAATCAGGGCGGGCAGATCTACATCGAAGTGCCGTGCTTCGACTGGATTCTCGAACACAAAGCCTGGTTCGACCTGTTCTACGAACACGTCAATTATTTCCGCCTCGATGACCTGCGCCGGATGTTCGGCACCGTGCATGAGGCCGGTCACCTGTTCGGTGGCCAGTACCTGTACATCGTTGCCGATCTGGCCACATTGCGCCTGACCCCGGAACAGCCGGTGCCACGCCTGACGCTGCCCGACGATTTCACTGCCAGTCTCGACCGGGCGGTGCAGATCATTCAGTCCGCACCCGGTCAGGGTTCGGCGATCTGGGGCGCTTCGTCCAAAGGCGTGATCTATTCGCTGTTCCTGCAACGCGCAGGCGTGGCGGTGGATCGGGTGGTGGACATCAACCCGGCCAAGCAAGGGCGTTATCTGCCGCTGAGTGGCGTGCGGGTGTCCTCGCCGCAAGAGGCGATGGACGCCTTGCCCGAAGGCGCCAACCTGTTTGTGATGAATTCCAATTACCTCGAAGAGATCAAGCGGATGACCGATGGACGTTATGTCTATCACGCCGTCGACAGCGCTTCGTTCCAGTGACCCTTGAGATTTTGAAAATGACCGACAACAGCATCAACCAAGCTTTCGAAGCCGAGTGCCGGGAACAGATTGCCCAGCAAGGTGACGACCAGAAACTCACCGGCCTGGCCCGTGATTTCTTCAATGAATCGGCCAAGCACAAATACAGCTACCACTTCTCGTGGATGGGCCGTCCGATCATCCAGCTGCCACAAGACATGATGGCGATGCAGGAGATCATCTGGCAGGTCAAGCCGGATCTGGTCATCGAGTGCGGCATCGCCCATGGCGGCTCGATCATCTATTACGCCTCGTTGCTGGAGCTGCAGGGCCACGGCGAAGTGCTGGGGATCGACCTCGATATTCGTCCGCACAACCGTGAAGCGATCGAAAGCCACCCGATGGCCAAACGCATCAAGATGATCGAAGGTTCGAGCATCGACGCCGGCATCGCCGCGCAGGTGCAGGCTGCGGCCAAAGGCAAGAAAGTCATTCTGGTACTCGACTCCAACCACACCCACGATCACGTCCTCGAAGAGCTGCGCCTTTACGCGCCGCTGGTTTCGGTCGACAGCTATTGCGTGGTGATGGACACCGTGGTCGAAGACATGCCGGCGGATTTCTTCCCGGATCGTCCATGGGGCCCGGGCGATAACCCGAAAACCGCGGTGTGGAAATACCTCGAAGAGAACCAGGATTTCGAGATCGACCAGCAGTTGCAGAACAAGCTGCTGATCACCGTGGCGCCGGACGGCTATCTGCGTCGCGTTCGTTAATTCGCAACATCATCAAAGCGTTATCTCGGCCAGTCGCCGGTTGTGGAGAGAAGTTATGCAAGGCAAGTACAGTTCTGAACAAGCGCTGCCGCTCAACGAGCTGTTGACCGTGGTGCTGTTTACTCATAACCGGCCTGCGTTTTTACGCCGGGCGGTAAAGTATTACAGCAGTTTGCCCTGCAAGATCATGGTGCTGGACTCTACTACCGAGCGGGCTGAAGGCGATTTTTCTTCAGTCGATTACCATCACGTTCCGCAGTTTGCTTACTGGGGAATGCAGGCCAAGCTGGCCTATGGTGTGGAACTGGTGACAACGCCGTATATGGTGCTGGCTGCCGACGACGACTTCATCCTGCACGACTCGCTGTTCGAGTCAGTGGGCTTCCTGCAGGCGAACCCGGACTACGGCATGTGTCACGGTTATTGCCTGATGTACCTGGCACTTGCCGGCAGCGTGAGTTACTACCGCCGGGACAAGAAGGTTCAGGAGGATTATTCGTCCGAGCGGGCTCAGGATCGAGTTGTCGATTACATGAGTCAGTACATTCCTCCGTTCTACGCGGTATGCCGTACCGATCTGATCAAGAAGTGGCACTCGTCGCTGCCGCCCGGGACCAGTTTTCAATGGCAGGAAATCGGTCACGTCTACTTCCTGCTGGCGAGCGCCAAGGCACGCATCCTGCCGATGCCTTATGTTGTGCGCGAGATCAACTACGGTGACTCCGAGCACAGCACTGAGGTGTATCACTCGCTGACTTATATCGACGCCAAGTCGGTCGCCGAGCGGGAAGGCTTTGCCGAATTCCTCGCATCATTGCCCACTGGCATTGAAGGGCTTGATGCGGAGCAGGGCAAAGCGTTTGCCCTGCAAAGTTTCGAGGCGATGGTCGACAGTCTGCAATCCGGGCGAGCCTTGACCGCAGAGCTGATTTTCCAGTCCACCTGGAATCAGTCGCTGAAAATCCCGGATCGTCGTTTCGGGCCGCTGCAATACGTTGAAATGCCGTTTTACAACCAGCCATTCTTTGATCGTCTCGAGCAGTTTGAATTCATGCTGCACGCCATGCCGGCCGGACGCATTCAGCTGGAAGGACTTGAAGGCATATGGACTCGCCAGGCGCACTTGCTGCAAGCGCGCAACAACGACACGCCGGAAAGCGTGCTGGACCGTTTGTGGCAGGCGCATGATCTGAATGCTTTCAACCGTACGGTTATCAATCGTCTGGCGGCTCAACTGGAGTCGCTGGGTGATGAGGACGAGGCGCAAGCGATGCACGAGTGGATCGCACGCCTCGCGACACTGACCGCCGATGATCACCACGCAGTGTTCGACAGGATGCAGTCCGGTCGCCTGCTCAAGTGGCTGGCAACACGCGAGCCTGCGGTTGAACACATCGAATCGATTGCCCGGCATCTGGCCGCCAACGGTGGCGGTCCGCACTTTGGTGTTTTCCTGCTGGATCTGGACAACGATATCGATAAGTTGCAGGTGACTCTGGACAGCTTGCTCGAGGGGCACTGCAAAGCGTTCAGGATTGTGGTTTTCACCACGGGTGAAGCGCCAGCGGCGACCACTGCGCAGAACACGTTGCACTTTGTTCGCGTCACGCCGGGTAATCTCGTCGACAAATTGAATCAGAGCGCCAGCCAGTCACCGTGCGACTGGCTGCTGCTGGCTCAGGCAGGTGATGAGTTCACTGCGGGCGGATTGTTGCGGGCGAGCCTTGAGCTGATGTCTGCCGAAGGCATTCGCGCGGTTGCTACCGATGAAATCCAGCGCACCGACAAGGGGGCACTGGTTGATATGTTCCGTCCGGGCTTCAACCTTGATCTGCTGCAAAGCGTTCCGTCCCTGATGGCTCGTCACTGGCTGATCCGTCGGGATGTTCTGCTTGAGGTCGGTGGTTATCAGGCGGACTTCAGCAAAGCCCTGGAATTCGATTTGCTCCTGCGCATCATTGAGCGTGGCGGGCTCGGCGGTCTGGCGCACCTCGACGAACCGTTGCTGATTTCCCAGGCGCCGGTGCTGGAGGAAAACGCTCATGAGCGTCAGGCGTTGTTACGCCATCTGGGTAATCGCGGCTACAAGGCCAAGGTCACTTCAGCGGTACCTGGCACCTATCAAGTCGACTACCGTCATGCCGAGCAACCTCTGGTCTCGATCGTCTTGCCTGCTGGCGACGATCTCCCGGCACTGCAACGTTGCCTGGAAGGCGTCCTGCTCAGAACCCGGTATACCCGCTATGAAGTATTGATCGCGGCAAATCCCAATCAGTCGGCTGACGTCAACGACTGGCTGGGTACATTGCAGAACACCAGGGTCCGTGTCCTGCATGCCGATAAACCGCTGACTGACGCGGCGCTGTTCAATGCTGCCAGCCAAGAGGCGAAAGGCGAATGCCTGGTGCTGATGGCTGCGGACAGTGAGGTGGTCAACCCGAACTGGATTGAATCGTTGCTCAATCATGCCTTGCGTCCGGAAGTAGGCATCGTGGGTGCGAAGCTGGTGGACCGCGACGGCAAAGTCTCGCAGGCCGGTTTGATTCTCGGGTTTGGTGATGGTGTAGGTTCGGCCTTCATCGGCGAGAAACATTCCGCCGAGGGATACATGCAGCGCCTGGCAGTCGAGCAGAACTATTCGGCTGTGTCGAAGGTGTGCCTGATGGTGCGCAAAGAACTGTTTGACGCGCTTGGCGGCCTGGACGAGGGAATCTTCGCCGACGCCTTCAGCGATGTAGATCTGTGCCTCAAGGCGGGACAGGCCGGTTACCTCACGGTGTGGACGCCGCAGGTGCAGGTGCTACATACCGGCGAGTTGCCGAAAGCGCCTGAGTCGCTGGCTGCATTGCGTGAAAAATGGAGCGCTGTTTTTGCGCAAGATGCGGCTTATAACGCCAATCTGGCCTCGACCGGCAAGGGTTTTACCTTGGGAGCAGACGCGCCGATCAACTGGTCACAGTTGCTCGCTTGAGTCAGTCGGACAGGGAACAGGAATCAGCACATGTTCAACGGTAAATCGATTTTCATCTCCGGCGGCACTGGCTCGTTCGGGCGCAACTTCATCCGTCGCTTGCTGGAGCAATACCAGCCCAAGCGCGTGGTGGTGTTCTCCCGCGATGAGCTCAAGCAATACGAAATGCAGCAGACGTTCAATGCGCCGTGCATGCGTTACTTCATCGGTGACGTGCGTGACGCTGACCGTCTGCGTCAGGCCATGCGTGGCATCGACTACGTGGTCCATGCAGCGGCGTTGAAGCAAGTGCCGGCGGCGGAATACAACCCGACCGAATGCATTCGCACCAACGTCAATGGCGCGGAGAACATCATCGCCGCCGCCATCGACAACGGCGTGAAAAAGGTTGTGGCGCTGTCCACCGACAAGGCCGCGAGCCCGATCAATCTGTACGGCGCGACCAAGTTGCTCTCGGACAAATTGTTCGTCGCCGCCAACAACATTGCCGGCGAGCAGCAAACCCGTTTTGCCGTGGTGCGCTACGGCAACGTCGCCGGCTCGCGCGGTTCTGTGGTGCCGTTCTTCAACAAGCTGATTGCTGACGGCGCCACTGAGTTGCCGATCACTGATGAGCGCATGACACGGTTCTGGATCACCCTGGATCACGGCGTGCAGTTCGTTCTCGACAGCTTTGCGCGGATGCACGGCGGCGAAGTGTTTGTGCCGAAAATTCCGTCGATTCGCATCGTCGATCTGGCGCTGGGCATGGCCGAGCATCTGCCGCATAAAAACGTCGGGATTCGTCCGGGCGAAAAACTGCATGAGCTGATGGTGCCGCTGGACGATGCGCGGATGACGCTGGAGTTCGAAGACCACTACACCATCCAGCCGTCGATCCGCTTCACCAGCGTCGATGTCGATTTTGCCGTCGACAAACTGGGGGAGCAGGGCCGGCCGGTGAGCGAAGATTTCGAATATCGCTCCGACACTAATCCGCAGTTCCTCTCGGTCGGGCAGATCGCCGACCTGCACGCGAATCTCTCGGCATGATTCCCTACGGTCGGCAAAGCCTTGATCAGGCCGATATCGACGCGGTGGTCGAGGTGTTGCAGTCCGACTGGTTGACCCAGGGGCCGACCATCGAACGCTTCGAGCAGGCGATGGCCGAACGTTGTCAGGCGGATTACGCCGTGGCGGTGTGCAATGCCACGGCGGCGCTGCACATTGCCTGCCTGGCGGCGGGCCTCGGTCCGGGCGACCGTTTGTGGACCACGCCAAATACCTTTCTGGCCTCGGCCAATTGCGGGCGTTACTGCGGCGCCAAAGTTGATTTTGTCGATATCGATCCGCTGACCTGGAACCTCGATGCGTTCGCCCTCGAAGCCAAACTCGATCAGGCTGAACAGGACGGCAAGCTGCCGAAAGTCTTGGTGGCGGTAGCGTTTTCCGGGCAGAGCTGCGACATGCGCAAAATCGCCGAGCTGGCCGAGCGCTACAACTTCACTGTGATCGAAGACGCCTCGCACGCGGTTGGCGCCAGTTACGCCGGGCGTCCGGTGGGCTGCGGCGAGTTCGCGGCGATGACCGTGTTCAGCTTTCATCCGGTGAAGATCATCACCAGCGCCGAAGGTGGCATGGTGCTGACCAATCGCCGCGAACTGGCCGAGCGTCTGCAACGCCTGCGCAGCCATGGCATGACCCGCGATCCGCAGCAGATGACCGAGCCCAGTCATGGCCCTTGGTATTACCAGCAGATCGAACTGGGCTTCAACTACCGGATCACCGATCTGCAAGCTGCGCTGGGTCTTTCACAGTTGAGCAAACTGGACGAGTTCATCGAGCGTCGACGTGAACTGGCAGCGCGTTACAACAGCCTGCTGACGTACTTGCCGCTGACGTTGCCCAGTCCTCAGCCAGAAGCCGATTCGGCGTGGCACCTGTACGTGGTGCGCTTGCAGACCGAACGCGTCAGCCTCAGTCACCGGCAGGTGTTCGAAGGCTTGCGTGCGGCCGGGGTCGGGGTGAATCTGCACTATATTCCGCTACATTTGCAGCCCTACTATCGTGACCTGGGTTTCGCCGAGGGAGACTTCCCCGAAGCCGAGCGTTATTACGCCGAAGCGATCAGCCTGCCGCTGTTTCCGTTGCTGAGCGATCAGCAGCAGGACTATGTGGTCGAGCAACTGCGACGGTTGACCGAGTAAATGCCGCTGCGGCGGTGGATGGAAAACGGCAATGCGTGATCTGAGCGAGCAGGAACAATTCTGGCAGGGCGATTTCGGCAACCAGTACGTTGACCGCAATATCGGCCAGCCGCTGGTCGCGGCCAATCTGGCGTTGTTCGCCAAGGCGCTGAGCCGGGCCGGGCGCATCGACAGTCTGGTGGAACTGGGCACCAATGCCGGCAATAACTTGCAGGCGTTGCATCAGTTGTTGCCGCAATGCGAGCTGTTCGGCGTCGAGATCAACGAAAGTGCCTGCGCCCAGGCGCGAGCGCTGGACATCGCGCAGATCTGGCACGGCTCGCTGTTCGACTTTCCCCGCGAGCGCAGCTACGACCTGACCCTGAGCAAAGGCGTGTTGATCCACTTGGCGCCTGAGTTGCTGCCGACCGCCTATGCGCAGCTTTATGAGCTGAGCCAGCGCTACATCCTGATCGCCGAGTATTACAACCCGGCGCCGGTCGAGGTGTCCTATCGCGGCAACAGCGGCAAGCTGTTCAAACGCGATTTCGCTGGTGAAATGCTTGATCGCTACGCTGATCTGCAACTGCTGGATTACGGCTTTGTGTATCACCGTGACCGGCAATTCCCGACGGATGACATCACCTGGTTTCTATTGGAAAAACGCCCTTGAGCCACGTCGCAATCATCCCGGCCCGTGGGGGCAGCAAACGCATCCCGCGCAAGAACCTGATGCCGTTCGACGGCGTGCCGATGATTGTCCGTTCGATTCGAATGGCGCTGGATTCAGGGCTGTTCGATCAAGTGGTGGTCAGCACCGACGACGAGGAAATCGCCGAGTTGGCGCAGGCGCATGGCGCGCAGGTGCCGTTTTTGCGTCCGGCGAATCTGGCCGATGATTTCACCGGCACTACGGCGGTGATCGTGCATGCCTTGCAGCAATTGCCGCCGTTCGACTATGCCTGCTGCATCTATGCCACGGCGCCGTTGTTGCAGGCGCGTTATTTGCGTCAGGGGCTGGAGTTGCTGGAACAGCATCCGCAGAAATCCTTTGCGTTCCCGGTGTGCAGTTTCGGCTTTCCGGTGCAGCGTGCACTGACCGTCGACGGGCAGGGCGCCCTGACCGCGTTGTATCCCGAATTTCGCAATACCCGCTCGCAGGATCTGCCCGAGGCGTTTCAGGATGCCGGCCAGTTTTACTGGGGCCGCAGTGACGCATGGCTGCGCGGCGACGTGCTGTATTCGCCTGCCAGCCTGCCGGTGATTTTGCCAAGGCATCTGGTGCAGGACATCGATACGCTGGAAGACTGGAAGCGTGCCGAATATCTTTACGCCGCGCTCAAGTCCGGTGGTGAATTGCAATGAGAGTGCTGATTCGCGCCGACGCCTCGCCGACTATTGGCAGTGGCCATATCGCCCGCTGCCTGACGCTGGCGCGGGTGTTGCGCGCACAGGGCAGTCATGTCGCGTTCGCTTGCCGGCGTTTGCCGGGGCATCGACTTGATGCGCTGAGCGCGGAAGGTTTCGAGACCTTTGCGCTGCCTGATTTCTACCCCGATGAAGACCCGCAGCAAGGCATCGAATCGATGCTGCCGTGGCAGGCGGACATCGACGCGCTGGCCTTGCAACTGGATGGCCATGCCGATTTCGACTGGATCATCGCCGACCATTACGGCCTCGATCATCACTGGCAGACCGCCGCGCGTCGCTGGGCACCACGTATCGCCGCCGTCGATGATCTGGCGACGCGACATTACAGCGTCGATCTGTTGCTCAATCAGAATTTGTCCGGCCTCAGTGAAAACTACGCGCCGCTGCTGCCCGACGGGTGCCGCACGCTGCTTGGGCCGCGCTATGCGATGTTGCGTGAAGAGTTCAACTGCCCGGCCATCGAGATCAAACCCCGAGCCCGGCGAGTGCTGGTGAATTTCGGCGGCTTCGATGCGGCGATGCAGACGCATCACGCAATGCTGGCGCTGGCAGACTTCTGCGCGCTGCAAGTGGATTTCGTTGCCGGTGCGGATAACCCGGCATGGGCGCAGATGCAGGCGCTGGCCGAGACGCGGCCGAATTGGCGGCTGCACAGTTTTGTCAGCGATTTTTATCAGCGCATGATCGAGGCTGATCTGTTTATCGGCGCCGGTGGCGGCACCAGTTGGGAGCGTGCGGCAATGGGGCTGCCGACGATTTGCATCGCGGTGTCGAATAATCAGCAGAACAACGGCGAGGACATGGCGGCAGCCGGTGCTCATGTGTTCATGGGCGCCCGTGAGCAGGTCAGCGTTGAGCAATTGCGTGACGCCATCGGTTTTGTCGTCGACAACGTCTATCTGCGGCAAAGTCTGGCGGAGCGCTCGCGGCAACTGGTTGATGGACGCGGTGCGTTGCGGGTCGCGGCGGCAATGGCCGGGGCAGTGCTCAAACTGCGGGTGGCGACGCTTGACGATGCGCAATTGCTGTTCGACGGACGCAACGCTGAAGCGGTGCGGCGCTGGTCGCAGCAAAGCGCGGTGATCGAGTGGTCGCAACATCTCAACTGGCTGACCGCGAGCCTGCGCAATCCCCAGCGTCTGCTGCTGATTGCCGAGGCCGATGACGGCGCGGTCGGTGTCTTGCGCTACGACTTGCGCGGCTTTGAAGCCGAAGTCTCGCTGTATCTGCTGGAAGGGCGTTTCGGCCTGGGCTGGGGCAGGGCACTGCTGGCGCGGGGTGAAGAGTTTGTCGCCGCGCACTGGCCGCAACTGACTGCCATCAGTGCTCAGGTGTTGCCGGCCAATCGTGCCTCATTGAATGTATTTCGTGACGCCGGGTACATTCAAAGTGCCTGCGCGTTCACCCGGGTTTTGAAGGAACATCGCACATGAGCAGTTTCAAGATTGGCGACCGCTTGATCGGTGCCGATGCGCCGCCATTCATCATTGCCGAGATGAGCGGCAATCATAACCAGTCGCTCGATGTGGCCCTGCAAATCGTCGAAGCCGCGGCGAAGGCCGGGGCGCACGCCTTGAAGCTGCAAACCTACACCGCCGAGACCATGACCCTGGATTTGTCGGAAGGTGAATTCTTTATCAAGGACCCCGGCAGCCTGTGGGCGGGCACCTCGCTCTACGACTTGTATGAGCAAGCTCATACGCCGTGGGAATGGCACGCGCCGATTTTTGCCCGGGCCAAAGAACTGGGGATGCTGGCGTTTTCCACGCCGTTCGATGACAGCGCCGTGGACTTTCTTGAAAGCCTTGATGTGCCGGCCTACAAGATCGCCAGTTTCGAGAACACCGATCTGCCACTGATTCGCCGCGTCGCTGCTACCGGCAAACCGCTGATCATTTCCACCGGCATGGCCAGCATCGCCGAGCTTGATGAGGCTGTGCGCGCTGCCCGCGAGGCCGGCTGCAAGGATCTGGTGTTGCTCAAGTGCACCAGCACCTATCCCGCCACTCCGCTGAACAGCAATGTGCGCACGATCCCGCATCTGCGCGAATTGTTTGGCTGCGAAGTCGGTTTGTCCGATCACTCAATGGGCGTCGGCGTATCCGTAGCCGCCGTGGCGCTGGGGGCGACGGTGGTGGAAAAACACTTCACCCTCGACCGCGCTGCCGGTGGCGTGGACGCCAGCTTCTCGCTGGAGCCGGCGGAAATGGCCAGTCTGGTACTGGAAACCGAGCGTGCCTGGCAGGCCATGGGTCAGGTGCATTACGGCGTGACTGAGGCTGAACGCAAGTCGCTGGTCTATCGCCGTTCGCTGTACATCACCGCCGACATGGCCGCGGGTGACCCGTTTACCGGGGACAACCTGCGAGCCATTCGTCCTGGCCTCGGTCTGCCGCCCAAGCACACCGAAGCCGTCCTCGGCCGCCGTGCCCGGCAGGCAATCAAACGCGGCACGCCGCTGGACTGGTCGCTGGTCGAATAATCCGATCTGCAACCGATTCGGCAAAATAGCGTGACCTGTGAGTCATAACGCGCATCTTCACTGTATTGTATTAATCGGGGAGATGGCGCCTGGCCGGTAATCGGTTCCAGTGATAGCCCTTTGCGCTCCCCGTGGCTGCCCGTTGTGGCGGCCGTTTTCTGTTGGTCGGCGCCCCTCGAATCCTTGCGAGCGGTGGTATTGGGCTGTTTTTTATTGGGAAGCCGTAATGATTGGCATAAAAAGCATTGCGAGCTACGTTCCTGTAGCCGGCGTGGACAATTACGCACAAGGTGCAAAATTCGAGAAGGATGAAGAATTCATCCTCGGCAAGATCGGTTCGGCCTTCCTGCCGCGCAAAGACGCTGATCAGGAAACATCGGATCTGTGCGTTGAAGCGGCCAATGCGCTGTTTGCCAGCAATCCTCAACTGAAACGTGAATCGATCGACGCGCTGATCGTCGTCACCCAGAACGGTGACGAAGAAGGCTTGCCGCACACCGCAGCCATCGTCCAGGACAAGCTCGGCCTGCCGACCAATGTCGCCGCGTTCGATATCTCGCTGGGTTGCTCCGGTTACGTCTACGGCATCTACGCGATCAAGGGCTTCATGGAAGCTGCCGGTCTGAAAAACGGACTGCTGATCACCGCCGACCCGTACTCGAAGATCGTTGATCCGGAAGACCGCAACACCACCATGCTGTTCGGCGATGCCGCTACCGCCACCTGGATGGGCGAAGATCCGGCCTGGGCGCTGGGCAAGGCCAAGTTCGGCACCGACGGTTCCGGCGCACCGCACTTGAAAGTCACCGATGGCGTGTTCTTCATGAACGGCCGTCAGGTGTTCAACTTCGCGTTGCTCAAAGTTCCGGCGCACCTGCACGAGTTGCTCGACGACTCGAACCTCAAGGCTGACGATATCGACGCTTTCTGCATCCACCAGGGCAGTGCGGCGATTGTCGATGCTGTGGCGCGACGCTTTGAAGACAAGCCGGAGAAGTTTCTCAAGGACATGGTCGAGACCGGCAACACCGTGTCGTCGAGCATTCCGTTGCTGCTTGAGAAGCACGTACTCGATTCCGACTGGCAGCGCATCGCGATCAGCGGTTTCGGTGTCGGTCTGTCGTGGGGTTCGGCGATCATCTTCCGTCCTTGAGTCGGATCAAAAACGCCTGATACAAAAATAGCGTTCAAGGTTAACCTTGAGCGCTATTTTTTTGCCTGAATGGAGCGCGAGGCGGCATGAGCGAATTTTTCCAAGCCAACGTCGAAGTCATCCAGCAGCGCTGGCCGGCGCTGTTCGAGCGTCTGATAGCCGAAGACAGTACGGCGGTGCAAGCCGAGTTGACGCAAGGGTTGGGCTCAACGCTGAGCGTGGCCGGGATTCAGCTCACCAGTCGCCATGATCGCGACCACGAAGCACGCATCCAGGCCGCCAGCCTGCCGCAGGACAAGCCGCGCTTACATGTTTATGGCACTGGTCTCGGCGACCTGCCGACGGTTTTGCTGGAGCGCGCAGAACTTGAGCGTTTGTATGTGCACATCCTCAATGGCGCGTTGTTCGCGCTGGTGCTGCAACTGATCGATCAGCGCCAATGGCTGCAAGACCCGCGAGTGGAGTTGCTCTACGCCGGTGATCTGGCGGACATCTGCACGCCGTTTTTTGCCCTGCCTGCCGAAATGCTGCTGGCCGATGACTTCAACGCGAAGATCCGCGATCGGCTGGTCAGCGAAGTGCATCTGAGTTTCAACAACCGAGAATTCGATCCGCAGTTGCCGTTCATCAAGCAGCGTTTGCAGGACTGCTTGCCGGTGCTGCTGGCCGACGATGATGTGGCGCAGTTGTTCGGCACCTGCGCCGGGCGCGAAATCTATGTGATTGGCACCGGTCCGACACTGGAGAGTCAATTTGCGCGACTGGCGGCAGTGCGGGCTCAAGCAGAGCGCCCGCTGTTCATTTGTGTCGATACTGCCTACCGGCCACTGCGTGAACACGGGATCGTGCCTGACATCGTGGTGAGCATCGATCAGCGCATCAGCTTCCGTCATCTGCCGTGCGAAGAGTCTGACGGCATAACGCTGGTGTATTTGCCGATGAGCGATCCTGCGCTGTTGCAGGCCTGGAAAGGCAAGCGCTATGGCGGCTACTCGGCCAGTCCGGTCTACGCCGCATTGCGTGAACAGTATCCGCGAGCGCAATTGCACGTCGGCGGCAGCGTGATTCATCCGGCCACTGATCTGGCGGTAAAAATGGGTGCGGCGCGTATCACGCTGTTCGGCGCCGATTTCGCCTTCCCGATGAACAAGACTCACGCTGGCTGGGACGATGGCGAGTTGGGCCCCGGCGTGAGTCAAGCCCGGCACTGGGTGCTGGACGGCAGCGGCCAGCGGGTCGCCACGCAACTTAACTTCCGAGGCTATTTGTGTGTGCTGGAGCGTTACATCGCCAGTCAGCCACAGGTCGAGTTCTTTAACAGCAGTCGGGCGGGGGCGCTGATCGTCGGGACGCATTTCAATCAGGAGTTCGTGCAATGACCGCGATTGATAAATGCATGGACGAATGCCGCGAGTGCGCCGGGTTGTTTCGGTTGGGGCGTGACGTCGAGGCTGCGCTGGAGATGGTCGATGTGTTTGAGGGGGCGCAACAGTCATTGTTGTCGGCATCGGCAGATGTTCAGCAATCCTGGGCTGCGCTGCTGACACAAATGCTCGCGTGTCAGGAGCGTCAGGACTGGCTGGGTCTGGCCGACTTCATGGAATACGAGTTGATCGAACTGCTGCAAAATGCACGATTGTGAAAATCGCGACAGCACTGGCCTGCGGCTTTGCGCCGAGGTCGGTTTTATGACGTCATTTTTTCGCGGTTGAGGATGGGCTAAGCCCTTGTTTTCTCGGGGGTGGCAGGGTGATGGCAAATTTTTTTTAAAAAGCCCTCAAGCAACCTGCCAATCCGACGATAACTATTACGAAGGTTCTCTAGGCCATACCCGGCGGTTGCCAGGGCCGGAAGCCGCAGTACCCAACCAACGAGGAATTCGTCATGGCTTTAACAGTAAACACCAACACTACGTCGTTGAACGTTCAGAAAAACCTGAACCGCGCTTCCGACGCTCTGTCGACTTCGATGCAGCGCCTGTCTTCCGGCCTGAAAATCAACAGCGCTAAAGACGACGCCGCTGGCCTGCAAATCTCCAACCGTATGGCTTCGCAGATCCGTGGTGGCAACCAGGCTATCCAGAACGCCAACGACGGTATCTCCGTTGCTCAGGCAGCTGAAGGTGGCCTGCAAGCTACTACCGACATCCTGCAGCGTATGCGTGAACTGGCTGTTAAAGCACGTAACGGTACCAACGGCACTGCTGACCAGACCGCTACCAACTCCGAATTCGCTCAGATGTCCGACGAGATCACTCGTATCTCGGCTTCGACCAACCTGAACGGCAAAAACCTGCTGGACGGTACCGCTGGTACTGTAACTCTGCAAGTTGGCGCAAACACCGGTTCGGCTAACCACATCGACCTGGTACTGAGCTCCAAGTTCGACGCCGTCAGCCTGTCGGTTGGTAGCGGTACTGTAGTTCTGACTGGTGCTTCGGGTACTGGTGCTGGTTCTGCTTCGCAGAACATCGACAACGCTATCACTGCAATCGATGCCGCTATCGCTGCAATCGGTGCACAGCGCGCCAGCCTGGGTGCTTCGCAAAACCGTCTGACCAGCACCATCTCCAACCTGCAAAACATCGTTGAGAACACCACTGCTGCACAGGGTCGTGTACAAGACACCGACTTCGCCGCAGAAACTGCTAACCTGACCAAGCAGCAAACTCTGCAGCAGGCTTCGACCTCCGTACTGGCTCAAGCCAACCAACTGCCTTCCGCTGTACTGAAGCTGCTTCAGTAATTTCGGAATGAGTTTAGGCGGGGGAGTGCGCTGGTCGCGCTCTCTCGCTTTTTTAGTTTATGGAGGTGATCGGTATGGACATGAGCGTAAAGCTTAACGTCTCCTATCCGGCTCCCAAGCCAGTAACGCCAGTTGCTGACAAGCCGTCAGAGGCGCCTAAAGTTGCCAAGGCTGATGCTCCGGTCGCTGCCAAGAGCCAGGATACGGACGATGCCAAGTTGAAATTGGCAGTGCAGGAGATCGAAAAGTTCGTACAGTCGATCAAGCGCAATCTGGAATTCTCCATTGATGAGCATTCCGGAAAGGTTATCGTCAAAGTGATAGCAAGCGAGACGGGTGAAGTCGTTCGACAGATTCCCTCCGCAGAAGCCCTCAAGCTGGCAGACAGCCTCGCCAATGCGAGCCACGTGTTGTTCGACGCCAAAGTCTGATAGCTGGCATGAATAGTGTTTGTACGTTCTCAGGACGCGGGTAACGGTCAAAAGAATGGCAACAATCTGAAGGGAGATGCACATGGCAAGTCCAATTTTGCCGGGTTCGGGACTGGGTTCCGGTCTGGACATCGGTTCGATCGTGACCGCGCTGGTCAATGCCGACAAGTCGGCCAAGCAGACGCAGATCGATACTCAGACAAAAACCAACTCATTGAAGATTTCCGGTGTTGGCTCGCTGAAAAGCGCGCTCGCGGCGTTCCAGAAATCGATGACCGATCTTGGGCAGGCGACGAACCCTGCATTTGCCGGTTATACCGCGACGTCGGACACTCCGACTGTCCTCGGCGCTACCTCCAACAGCACGGCTGTGCCTGGCAGCTATAGCGTTGTCGTGAAGAATCTGGCAACCGGCTCGAAAGTAGCCAGTGCCGCATTCGCTGGCGGCGCAACCAGTGCCATTCCGAGTGGTACTCTGAAAATCAGTCAGAATGGCATTGATTACAATGTCGCGATTCCGGCCAATGCCACCTTGCAGAGCACTCGGGATGCGATCAACACCGCGCAGGCCAGCAACGGTATTTCTGCCAACATCGTGACCGACGCCACTGGTGCCTCGCGTCTGGTGCTGAGTTCGAGCAAGACCGGTGCCGGCATGGACATGCAGGTCAGCGGTATTGCCGGCCTGGAAATCGACGGTACCCAGCCAATGGGTGGGAGTCCTGCACCGGGTGCCTCGGGCGCTGTGGGTGGGTTGGCTCAGGATGCCCAGATCACCATTGACGGACTGCTCGTCACCAGCAAAAGCAATACGGTGTCGGGTGCAATCAGCGGCATGACGCTGAACCTCACTTCGGTGAGCCCTAAAGACGCCGCTGGAGTCCAGACCGCCGCGACTGTCACCGTCGCCACCAACACTACGGGTATCCAGACGTCGCTTCAGTCGTTTATGGATTCCTACAACACTCTGAAGAGAACCATCGACACCTTGTCCAATGCGACAGCGGATGAAAATGGCAATCTGACCGTTTCTGCTGCGTTTACCGGTGACTCGCTGCCACGCTCGCTGATGGCGGATATTCGTTCGCAGCTGACCATGAGCAGCTCCGGTAGCGGTAGCCTGGCCGTGCTGGCGCAGATGGGCGTCCTGACTGACAAGGAAACCGGTGAGCTGACGCTGGACACCAAGGTGTTCAATGATCGTATGAGCACACCCGGGATGGCGGGTCAGGTTCAGCAGTTGTTCTCCGGCACCACGTCCACTAACGGTTTGCTGGCGCGCATGAAGAGCGCTGTCGATCCCTACGTCAAGCCGGGTACGGGGCTGCTGGATCAGCGCAGCAGCAATCTGACCAGTTCGGCTGCGAGCCTGAAAAGTCAGCAGACCGCACTCGACATACACGTGGCGAGCCTGACGGCGACATTGACCGCCAAGTACAACGCCATGGACCTGTTGGTCGGTCAGATGAAAGCGACGGCGAGTAACATTACCTCGTTCTTCGCTTCGCTGGACGCGCAGAAGTCCGCCAGCTAGTCATGACCTGACGACAAAAACCCGGCTACGCTTTATCGGCGTGCGCCGGGTTTTTGTCTTTTCATCTAAAGTTTTGTGGCTCGCTGGCGATACACTGGTTATACGAGTCATTGTGGCAATGAGGTAGAACATGAACCCAATGTTAGCCCTTCGGCAATATCAGAAAGTCGGCGCACACGCCCAGACATCCGAAGCGAGCCCGCACCGCCTGGTGCAAATGTTGATGGAAGGCGGCCTGGAGCGTATCGCTCAGGCCAAAGGCGCCATCGAGCGCAAGGATATTCCGGGCAAAGGCACTGCCATCAGCAAGGCCGTTGGCATCATCGGTGGCTTGTGTGAAGGTCTCGATCTGGAAAACAACGCCGATTCGGTGGCTGATCTCAACCAGCTCTACATCTACATGATGAAGCGCCTGGCGCAGGCCAACATCGACAGTGATCCACTGATTCTCGATGAGGTCGCCGGGCTGCTGCGCACCGTGAAGGAAGGCTGGGACGGTATTGCTCCGCCAGGTCCTCAGTTTTAAAGGAGATCACCATGAGTCTTGTACTGCAGCGAATAGCCGATACCCGTGAAGCGTTGGCCAGTGCCTTGGCGGAGCGTAATTGGGAGGTAGTAGGCGAGCTGGATCTGGCTTGTCGTTCCTGCATGGAAGACGTCATGGCGGAAGCCACGCTTGACGAGGTCGCGTTGCGCGCAAGTCTTGAGGAGTTGCTGCACGTCTACAAGCAACTGCTTGAGGCGGCCATGGGGGAGCGTCAGGCGATAGCCAACGAGATGTCGCAGATCACCAATGCGCAGAAAGCGGCAAAGGTTTACCATCTGTTTGGTTAATTAATCCCCGGTTAATCCAGAGATGTGCGCCATAAATTTGACTGTGCACGGTTTTTTGACTTAACTAGTGGCTGTTTTCAGATTTCAGGCGTCTACAGGCACATAGTGTCCTGCAAGCGTCTCGCTTGCCCCATTTTTCGGGCATTGAGTTGACTAGGGAAGTTGCTATTGCATGTGGCGTGAAACCAAAATTCTGCTGATCGATGACGATAGCGTCCGCCGCCGCGACTTGGCGGTGATCTTGAATTTTCTCGGCGAAGAAAATTTACCCTGCGGCAGCCATGACTGGCAGCAGGCTGTCGGCTCTTTGTCATCAAGTCGTGAAGTCATTTGCGTGCTGATCGGGACGGTCAATGCTCCGGGTGCGCTATTGGGCTTGTTAAAGACACTCTCAACCTGGGATGAGTTCCTTCCGGTTTTGTTGATGGGCGATAATTCTTCCGTCGACTTGCCTGAAGACCAGCGCCGCCGAGTGCTTTCGACCCTCGAAATGCCGCCCAGCTACAGCAAATTGCTCGACTCCCTGCACCGCGCCCAGGTCTATCGCGAAATGTACGATCAGGCCCGCGAACGCGGCCGTCATCGCGAACCCAACCTTTTCCGCAGTCTCGTCGGCACCAGCCGAGCGATCCAGCACGTGCGCCAGATGATGCAGCAAGTGGCCGACACCGACGCCAGCGTGCTGATCCTCGGCGAGTCCGGCACTGGCAAGGAAGTGGTTGCGCGCAACCTGCATTACCATTCCAAGCGCCGCGACGCGCCGTTCGTGCCGGTTAACTGCGGGGCGATCCCGGCAGAGCTGCTGGAAAGCGAATTGTTCGGTCACGAGAAGGGTGCCTTCACCGGCGCAATCACCAGCCGTGCCGGGCGTTTCGAACTGGCCAACGGCGGTACGCTGTTCCTCGACGAAATCGGCGACATGCCACTGCCGATGCAGGTCAAGTTGCTGCGCGTGTTGCAGGAGCGCACCTTCGAGCGCGTGGGCAGCAACAAGACCCAGAGTGTCGACGTGCGCATCATCGCTGCGACGCACAAGAATCTTGAAAGCATGATCGAGATCGGTACCTTCCGCGAAGATCTCTACTATCGCCTGAACGTGTTCCCGATCGAGATGGCGCCGCTGCGTGAGCGCGTCGAAGACATCCCGCTACTGATGAACGAGCTGATCTCGCGCATGGAGCACGAGAAACGCGGTTCGATCCGTTTCAACTCGGCGGCGATCATGTCGCTGTGCCGCCACGCCTGGCCGGGCAACGTCCGCGAGCTGGCCAACCTGGTGGAGCGCATGGCGATCATGCATCCGTACGGGGTGATCGGCGTGGTCGAATTGCCGAAGAAATTCCGCTACGTCGACGACGAAGACGAGCAACTGGTTGACAGCCTGCGCAGCGATCTTGAAGAACGGGTGGCGATCAATGGCCACACCCCGGACTTCACCGCCAACGCCATGTTGCCGCCGGAAGGCCTGGACTTGAAGGACTACCTCGGTGGTCTGGAGCAGGGGCTGATTCAGCAGGCGCTCGATGATGCCAATGGGATTGTTGCGCGTGCCGCTGAACGTCTGCGCATTCGTCGCACCACACTGGTCGAGAAGATGCGCAAATACGGCATGAGCCGGCGTGAAGGTGATGAACAGGCGGATGATTGACGCCTGTTTTTCAACTCATTCATTTATAAGCAGTTTTTTTTAGGCACGGGTATTGCTACATCCCTCGCAACGTTCCGTTTCACTGACGGTCAGCCAAGCGAGAGAGCACAATGCCCCAAGCCTCCCAGATGTCTTCTGCCTCCAGTCCCGAGGGGCAACCTTCGTCCGTAGAGCAGGCAAGCCGTCAGGGTCTTGAGCAGGCGTTTGCGCTGTTCAATCAGATGTCGAGCCAGTTGACTGACTCCTACAGCATGCTTGAGGCCCGGGTCACTGAGCTCAAGGGCGAACTCGCCGTAGTCAGTGCCCAGCGCATGCAGGAACTGGCCGAAAAAGAACGCCTGGCCAACCGTCTGCAGAACCTCCTCGACCTGTTGCCTGGTGGCGTCATCGTGATCGACGGTCACGGCATCGTCCGCGAAGCCAACCCGGCTGCCTGCGAGCTGCTCGGTCTGCCGCTGGAAGGTGAGTTGTGGCGCCATGTAATTGCCCGCTGCTTCGCCCCGCGTGAAGACGATGGCCACGAAGTGTCCCTGACCACTGGTCGACGCCTGTCGATTGCCACTCGCTCACTGGACGCCGAGCCGGGGCAACTGGTGTTGCTCAACGACTTGACTGAAACCCGACATCTGCAAGATCAACTGGCGCGCCACGAGCGCTTGTCGTCGCTGGGGCGCATGGTGGCCTCGCTGGCTCACCAGATTCGTACGCCGCTGTCCGCTGCGCTGCTGTACGCCAGTCATTTGACTGAGCAGGAATTGCCGGTCGCCACCCAGCAGCGTTTTGCCGGTCGGCTCAAGGAGCGCCTGCACGAACTGGAACATCAAGTCCGCGACATGCTGGTGTTTGCCCGTGGCGAGCTGCCGCTGACCGACCGCATCACCCCGAATGCCTTGATGCAGTCGCTGCAAGCGGCTGCGTTGACTCATGTGCAGGATCTGCCAATTCGCTGGCAGTGCGACAGCCATGCCGGCGAGTTGCTGTGCAACCGCGACACGCTGGTCGGGGCAATTCTGAATCTGATCGAAAACGCGATTCAGGCCAGCAACGCTGATGTGCGCCTGAAAGTACATTGCTACACCCGCGACAACAGCCTGCGGTTGTGTGTCAGCGACAGCGGCGGCGGTATTGATCCGGTCGTGCTCACGCGGCTCGGCGATCCATTTTTCACCACCAAAGTCACCGGTACCGGCCTTGGCCTGACCGTGGTCAAAGCCGTGGCCCGGGCACATCAGGGAGAATTGCAGCTGCGCTCGCGAGTCGGGCGCGGTACGTGCGCGCAGGTCATCCTGCCGCTGTTTTCTGCTGTACAGGGAGCTGAGTGAAAGACATGGGCATCAAGGTTTTGCTGGTCGAGGATGACCGCTCGTTGCGCGAAGCGCTGGCCGACACGTTGCTGCTGGCCGGTCACGATTTCCGTGCCGTTGGTTCGGCGGAAGAGGCGTTGACGGCGGTCGAGCGCGAAGCGTTCAGTCTGGTGGTCAGTGACGTCAACATGCCAGGCATGGATGGCCACCAATTGCTCGCGCTGCTGCGCTCGCGACAGCCGCAATTGCCGGTGTTGCTGATGACTGCGCATGGCGCGGTCGAGCGTGCTGTCGATGCGATGCGCCAGGGCGCCGCCGATTATCTGGTCAAGCCATTCGAACCCAAGGCCTTGCTGGATCTGGTGGCGCGCCATGCGCTTGGCAGCATCAGTGCCAGTGACAGCGAAGGCCCGATAGCGGTCGAGCCTGCCAGTGCGCAGTTGCTTGAGCTGGCGGCGCGGGTTGCGCGCAGCGATTCCACGGTATTGATCTCCGGCGAGTCCGGCACCGGTAAAGAAGTGCTGGCACGTTACATCCACCAGCAATCGCACCGTTCCAGCCAGCCGTTCATTGCGATCAACTGCGCGGCAATCCCCGACAACATGCTTGAAGCGACGCTTTTCGGTCACGAGAAGGGTTCGTTCACCGGCGCTATCGCGGCGCAGGCAGGCAAGTTCGAACAGGCGGATGGCGGCACTATTCTGCTCGACGAAATCTCTGAAATGCCTCTCGGCCTGCAAGCCAAACTGCTGCGCGTGTTGCAGGAGCGTGAAGTTGAGCGCGTGGGTGCGCGCAAGCCGATCACCCTGGACATTCGCGTAGTCGCCACCACCAACCGTGATCTGGCGGGAGAAGTGGCGGCGGGGCGCTTCCGTGAAGATCTTTTTTACCGACTGTCGGTTTTTCCGCTCGCATGGCGTCCACTTCGCGAACGCACTGCCGATATCCTGCCGTTGGCTGAGCGGTTGCTGGCCAAACACGTCAATAAAATGAAGCACGCGGCGGCGAAGCTTTCGCCTGACGCACAACAGTGCCTGACGAATTATCCGTGGCCGGGCAATGTGCGTGAGCTGGATAACGCGATTCAGCGCGCATTGATCTTGCAGCAGGGCGGTTTGATCCAGCCGCAGGATTTCTGTCTGACCGGTGCGGTGACCTTTACCGCTGCGCCTGTCGCTGCACCGGTGCAGCCACTGGTGCGTGAGGTCGAAGTCGAGGCCGAATCCGCCGGGGCGCTGGGCGATGACCTGCGCCGCCGCGAGTTCCAGATGATCATCGACACCCTGCGCACCGAGCGCGGGCGACGCAAGGAGGCAGCGGAAAAGCTCGGCATCAGCCCGCGGACCTTGCGCTACAAACTGGCGCAGATGCGGGACGCCGGAATGGACGTCGAAGGTTATCTGTTCGCCACCTGATTCACCGCGCCAAAGTTTGCAAACGCTTTTCTGAAAGGCTGCCCGATAGCTGGCACCCTTGTTGCTAACACCTGTGTACCCGCCGAGTGAGTGTCAAAAAATTGCGGGCCGCCCAAGAGAGTAGATCATGAGCCAAGGTATTGAATTCAATCGGTTGATCATGGATATGAACGCCATGAAAATAGACGCCATGTCTGCGCCGAAATCGACCGCCGTCGTGCCTGAAATGGCCGGCAGCAGCTTTTCCGACATGCTCGGTCAGGCCATCAACAAAGTCAGCGATACCCAACAGGCGTCGACTCAATTGGCCAACGCATTTGAAATCGGTAAAAGCGGCGTCGATCTGACTGACGTGATGATTTCCTCTCAGAAAGCCAGTGTTTCGTTCCAGGCATTGACCCAGGTGCGTAACAAGCTGGTTCAGGCGTATCAAGACATCATGCAGATGCCGGTTTAAGGACGAGATTGAGTCATGGCAGAAGCAGTCGCCGATAACGTTCCGGCCAAGGCCACCCCGATAGACGGCAAACCGCCGCTCTTCGGCCTGTCCTTCCTGGAAAACCTCTCCGAGATGACCATGCTGCGTCAGGTGGGCCTGTTGGTCGGCCTTGCTGCGAGCGTGGCGATTGGCTTTGCCGTGGTGTTGTGGTCACAGCAACCGGACTACCGGCCTCTGTACGGCAGCCTTGCCGGTATGGACGCCAAGCAGGTCATGGAAACCCTGGCCGCCGCCGATATCCCTTACAACGTCGAACCGAATTCCGGCGCCTTGCTGGTCAAGGCCGATGACCTGTCCCGTGCGCGGATGAAACTCGCTGCTGCTGGTGTCACTCCCAGCGACGGCAACATCGGTTTCGAAATCCTCGACAAGGAACAGGGTCTGGGCACCAGTCAGTTCATGGAAGCGACGCGTTATCGTCGCGGCCTCGAAGGTGAACTGGCGCGGACCATTTCCAGCCTGAACAACGTCAAGGGTGCCCGCGTGCATCTGGCGATTCCGAAAAGCTCGGTGTTCGTCCGTGACGAACGCAAGCCAAGCGCTTCGGTGCTGGTCGAGTTGTATTCCGGTCGTTCGCTGGAGCCAGGTCAGGTGATTGCCATCATCAACCTGGTGGCCACTTCCGTTCCCGAACTGAGCAAATCGCAGATCACCGTCGTCGACCAGAAGGGCACGCTGCTCTCTGATCAGGCGGAAAACTCCGAAATGACCATGGCCGGCAAGCAGTTCGATTACAGCCGCCGCATGGAAAGCATGCTCACCCAGCGTGTACACAACATTCTGCAACCGGTATTGGGCAACGATCGCTACAAGGCGGAAGTGTCGGCCGATATCGATTTCAACGCCGTCGAGTCCACCGCCGAGCAGTTCAACCCGGATCAACCGGCGTTGCGCAGCGAGCAGTCGGTCAATGAACAACGTACCGCCAGCAATGGCCCGCAAGGTGTGCCGGGTGCCCTGAGCAACCAGCCGCCAGCGCCAGCCTCGGCACCGCAGACCACCGCGGGTGCCGCAGCACCTGCCGGGATGATTCAGCCAGGTCAGCCACTGGTTGATGCCAACGGTCAGCAGATCATGGACCCGGCCACCGGCCAGCCAATGCTCGCGCCGTACCCGGCAGACAAGCGTCAACAATCCACCAAGAACTTCGAGCTCGACCGTTCCATCAGCCACACCAAACAGCAGCAGGGTCGCCTGAATCGTCTGTCGGTGTCGGTCGTGGTCGATGATCAGGTCAAGGTCAACGCAGCCAACGGTGAAACCACCCGCGCCCCGTGGAGCGCCGACGAATTGGCGCGCTTCACCCGTCTGGTGCAGGACGCCGTCGGTTTCGACGCCAGCCGTGGCGACAGCGTCAGCGTAATCAACATGCCGTTCTCCGCCGAGCGCGGAGAAGTGATCGCCGATATTCCGTTTTATTCCACTCCGTGGTTCTGGGACATCGTCAAACAAGTGCTGGGTGTGTTGTTCATCCTGGTGCTGGTGTTCGGCGTGTTGCGTCCGGTGCTCAACAACATCACCGGCGGCGGTAAAGGTAAGGAACTCGCCGGGCTCGGCAGCGATGTCGAACTCGGTGGCATGGGCGGCCTGGATGGCGAGTTGGGTAACGACCGTGTAAGTCTCGGTGGTCCGCAGAGCATTCTGCTGCCAAGCCCGAGCGAGGGTTATGACGCTCAATTGAACGCAATCAAGAGCCTGGTGGCCGAAGATCCGGGTCGCGTGGCCCAGGTCGTGAAAGAGTGGATTAACGCAGATGAGTGATAACCGAGCCGCTACCGTCAAACTCAACAAGGTCGACAAAGCCGCGATTCTGCTGCTGTCCCTTGGTTCGACCGACGCTGCGCAAGTGCTGCGCCACATGGGCCCGAAAGAGGTCCAGCGTGTCGGCGTGGCCATGGCGCAGATGGGCAATGTCCATCGCGAGCAGGTCGAGCAGGTCATGAGTGAATTCGTCGACATCGTCGGCGACCAGACCAGTCTGGGCGTCGGTTCCGACGACTACGTGCGCAAAATGCTCACCCAGGCACTGGGCGAAGACAAGGCCAACGGCCTGATCGACCGCATCCTGCTCGGTGGCAACACCAGCGGCCTCGACAGCCTGAAATGGATGGAGCCGCGCGCCGTTGCCGACGTGATCCGCTACGAACACCCGCAGATTCAGGCGATCGTGGTGGCGTACCTCGATCCGGATCAGGCCGGTGAAGTGCTCGGTAACTTCGACCACAAGGTGCGTCTGGACATCATCCTGCGTGTCTCGTCGTTGAACACCGTGCAGCCAGCCGCGCTGAAAGAGCTGAACCAGATTCTCGAGAAGCAGTTCTCCGGCAACTCGAATGCCTCGCGCACCACCCTGGGTGGCATCAAGCGTGCGGCGGACATCATGAACTTCCTCGACAGTTCGATCGAAGGCCAGCTCATGGATTCGATTCGCGAAGTCGACGAAGACCTGTCCGGTCAGATCGAAGACCTCATGTTCGTGTTCAACAACCTGGCCGATGTCGACGACCGCGGAATCCAGGCGCTGTTGCGCGAAGTGTCTTCCGACGTGCTGGTACTGGCCCTCAAGGGTTCGGACGAAGGCGTCAAAGAGAAGATCTTCAAGAACATGTCCAAACGTGCCGCCGAACTGTTGCGCGACGACCTCGAGGCCAAAGGCCCGGTACGCGTCAGCGACGTCGAAACTGCGCAGAAGGAAATCCTCACCATCGCCCGCCGTATGGCCGAAGCCGGAGAAATCGTGCTCGGTGGCAAGGGTGGCGAGGAAATGATCTAAGCCCATGGACAAGCATGACGAGTCTGTGACAGATCTGATCCGCGCCCGGGATGTCCGTGGCTTCGATACCTGGACAATGCCCAGCTTCGATCCGCCGAAACCTGAACCCGAGCCGGAGCCCGAACCCGAGCCGCCGGAGATGGAGGAAGTGCCGCTGGAGGAAGTCCAGCCACTGACTCTGGAAGAACTCGAAAGCATCCGTCAGGAGGCTTACAACGAGGGTTTCGGCATTGGCGAGAAAGAAGGTTTTCACAGCGCCACGCTCAAGGTGCGTCAGGAAGCGGAAGTCGCTCTGACGGCGAAAATCGCCAGCCTTGAGCAGTTGATGAGCAACCTGTTCGAGCCTATCGCCGAGCAGGACACGCAAATCGAAAAATCGCTGGTCGACCTCGTGCAACACATCACCAAACAAGTGATCAAGCGCGAACTGGCCATCGATTCGAGCCAGATCGAACACGTCATGCGCGACGCGCTCAAGCTGTTGCCGCTGGGCGTGGAAAACGTGCGCCTGTACGTCAATCCGCAGGACTTCGAACAAGCCAAAGCCTTGCGCGAACGCCATGAAGAAACCTGGCGCATCGTCGAGGACGAGGCCCTGTTGCCGGGCGGTTGCCGGGTTGAAACCGAGCATAGCCGCATCGATGCGAGTATTGAATCGCGCGTCAGTCAGGTCATGGCCAAGCTGTTCGACCAGTTGCACGAACAGGCCTTGCATCCAGCCGCGCCGGATCTGACCCTCGACCTGCCGGAAACGCCGAAGCCTGAACCCATCGCTGAAGAGCCGCTCGCGGACGCCCCCGATGCGCCTTGAACGCACCAGTTTCGCCAAGCGTCTCGGTAAATATGCCGAGGCCGTCGAGATTGCCGGGGCGCCGATTCTTGAAGGCCGCCTGCTGCGCATGGTCGGCCTGACACTCGAAGCCGAAGGCCTGCGCGCCGCCATGGGCACGCGCTGCATGGTGATCAATGACGACAGCTATCACCCGTCGCAGGTTGAAGCGGAAGTCATGGGTTTCTCCGGCAGCAAAGTCTTTCTGATGCCGGTCGGCAGCGTCGCCGGCATCGCGCCCGGCGCCCGTGTAGTGCCGCTGGCCGATACTGGTCGTTTGCCGATGGGCATGAGCATGCTCGGTCGTGTCCTTGACGGTGCCGGTCGTGCGCTGGACGGCAAGGGCGGGATGAAAGCCGAAGACTGGGTGCCGATGGACGGCCCGACGATCAACCCGCTCAACCGTGACCCGATCAGCGAACCGCTGGACGTGGGCATCCGTTGCATCAACGGTTTGTTGACGGTCGGCCGGGGTCAGCGTCTTGGTCTGTTCGCCGGTACAGGTGTCGGTAAATCGGTACTGCTGGGCATGATGACCCGCTTCACCGAGGCCGACATCATCGTCGTTGGCCTGATCGGTGAGCGGGGTCGAGAGGTCAAGGAATTCATCGAGCACATCCTCGGTGAAGAAGGCCTCAAGCGTTCGGTGGTGGTTGCATCCCCAGCCGACGACGCGCCACTGATGCGTCTGCGCGCTGCGATGTACTGCACGCGGATCGCCGAGTATTTCCGCGACAAGGGCAAAAACGTTCTGTTGCTGATGGATTCGCTGACCCGTTTCGCCCAGGCGCAGCGGGAAATCGCCTTGGCCATTGGTGAGCCACCGGCCACCAAAGGCTACCCGCCGTCGGTGTTCGCCAAGTTGCCAAAACTGGTGGAGCGCGCCGGTAATGCGGAGAAGGGCGGTGGTTCGATCACTGCGTTCTACACCGTATTGTCCGAAGGCGATGACCAGCAGGACCCGATTGCCGACTCGGCGCGAGGCGTGCTCGACGGGCACATCGTGCTGTCCCGGCGTCTGGCCGAGGAAGGGCATTATCCGGCCATCGATATCGAAGCCTCGATCAGCCGGGTGATGCCGGCGGTGGTCTCGCCGGAACACATGCAACGCGCCCAGTATTTCAAGCAGTTGTGGTCGCGCTATCAACAGAGTCGAGACTTGATCAGCGTCGGCGCTTACGTCGCCGGCGGCGACCGCGAGACGGACTTGGCGATTTCCCTGCAAGCGCAACTGGTTCGATACCAGCGTCAGGGTCTGAACGACAAAATCAACATGGGCGAAAGCCAGGCCTATCTGGAAACCCTGTTAGCCCCTGTGACGGGCGGGTAAGCGCTCATGGCTGTCAGCCGAGCCGCGCGTCTGGCGCCGGTGGTGGACATGGCCGAAAAGGCCGAGAAAACCGCCGTGCAGCGTCTGGGATACTTTCAGGGCCATGTGAAAGTGGCTGAAAGCAAACTCGCCGACCTTGATGCCTTTCGTCTGGATTATCAGGAACAGTGGGTCATGCGCGGCCGCGACGGCGTGTCCGGGCAATGGCTGTTGGGTTATCACGGTTTTCTTGCACAACTCGACACGGCAATCGATCAGCAGCGTCAAAGCCTGGCCTGGCACCAGAAGAATCTGGATAACGCCCGCGATGCCTGGCAGCAGGCGTTCGCCAAGGTCGAAGGTTTGCGCAAACTGGTGCAGCGCTACCGCGAAGAGGCACAACGCCTCGAAGACAAGCGCGAGCAGAAGTTGCTGGATGAGTTGTCGCAGCGATTACCCCGCCACGATCCTTTCTAAAAAAAGATCAAAAGATCGCAGCCTTCGGCAGCTCCTACGGGTAATCGGTGTAGGAGCTGCCGAAGGCTGCGATCTTTTGATCTTGCCCTGCGCCTTGCCCCAACCCATCCCAGATGCTAAACCTTGTACAAGTTCGTCAATGACAAGGAAGCCAGTCAATGTCAGTCGTTACAGAAGTCTCTCCGGATGGGAAAAAGCTAATCATCTCGGTCAAGGGGCGTTTTGATTTCGGTAAGCATCAAGAATTCCGCAACTCCTATGAGAGGGTTGACCCCGAGCCGAACTCTTATGAGCTGGATCTGAAAGAGACCACTTACCTCGACAGCTCTGCGCTAGGCATGCTGCTTCTTCTGCGCGATCACGCTGGCGGTGATAAATCTGATATTCGTGTTGTAAACAGCAGCTCGGACGTACGAAAGATCCTCGCCATCTCCAACTTCGACAAGCTTTTCGACATCAGTTGACGGCCATGCAGGCGCAAGAGCCGCTAACGATCCTGATCGCCGAAGACAGCGCTGCCGACCGCTTGCTGCTCTCGACCATCGTCCGCCGTCAGGGCCATGAAGTGCTGACGGCGGCCAACGGTGCCGAAGCGGTCGAGGTTTTCGCCCGGCAGCAACCGCATCTGGTGTTGATGGACGCGATGATGCCGGTGATGGACGGCTTCGAAGCGGCGCGACAGATCAAGGCACTGGCGGGGGAAACCCTGGTGCCGATCATCTTCCTCACCTCGCTCACCGAAAGCGAAGCGCTGGCCCGCTGTCTGGACGCTGGTGGTGACGACTTTCTGGCGAAACCCTACAACCAGGTGATCCTCGCCGCCAAAATCAAGGCGATGGATCGTTTGCGGCGCTTGCAGGCGACAGTCCTGCAGCAGCGCGATCTGATCGCCAAACATCACGATTACCTGCTCAACGAACAACGCGTGGCCAAAGCGGTGTTCGACAAGGTCGCGCACTCGGGTTGCCTGAGCGCGCCGAACATTCGCTATCTGCAATCGCCTTACGCACTGTTCAACGGCGACTTGTTGCTGGCAGCGTATACCCCGGCGGGCGACATGCATGTGTTGCTCGGCGATTTCACCGGTCACGGTCTGCCGGCAGCGGTTGGCGCGATGCCACTGGCCGAAGTGTTCTATGGCATGACCGCCAAAGGCTATGGCCTGGCGGAAACGCTGCGGGAAATGAACGCCAAGCTCAAACGCATCCTGCCGGTGGACATGTTCTGCTGCGCGACGCTGCTGTGTCTGAGTTTTCAACGTCGCTCGGTAGAGGTGTGGAACGGCGGCATGCCGGATGGCTATCTGCATCGGGTCGAGACCGGTGAGCGGGTGCCGCTGCCGGCGCGGCATTTACCGTTGGGCGTACTCAGTCCGCAGGCGTTCGATGACCGTACCGAAGTGCAGACCATGGCCGTCGGTGACCGGGTGTTCCTGTTGTCCGACGGGGTGATCGATACCACTGATGCTGAAGAGCGTTTGTTCGGCGTCGAGCGTTTGCAGCAACTGTTTGCCGCCAACCGTCAGCCGGACGACCTGTTTGTCGAGATTGAGCGAGCCCTGGAGGAATTTCGCGGTGAGCCGCGTGACGATGTGAGCATGGTCGAAGTCAGCCTGCTCGACGCGACGCAGATCACGCCGTCGCCGCCGGTGTATTCCGACAGCGGCCAATCGTCGCCACTGGACTGGTCGGTGAGCTTTGAATACAGAGGCGCAACCCTCAAGCGCTTCAATCCGCTGCCTTACCTGCTGCAATTGCTGCAAGAGGTTCACGGACTGCGCGCGCAAAGCGGCGCCTTGTACAGCGTGCTCGCCGAGTTGTATTCCAATGCGCTGGAGCATGGAGTGCTGGGTCTGGATTCAAGTCTCAAGCGTGATGCTTCAGGGTTCGCGCGTTACTACGAACAGCGCAATTCGCGGCTGGAGGCTCTGCAGGATGGTTACGTGCGCGTGCATCTGGACGTTAAACCGCGAGAAAAGGGTGGTTGCCTGATCATTCGGGTCGAGGACAGCGGCAAGGGTTTTGATGTGTCGCGAGTGATGAATCGACCGCTTGAGGATGTCCGTCTGTCGGGACGTGGTGTGAGTCTGGTCCGGCAATTAGGGCGTAACGCCTCTTGGTCCGACGATGGTCGCAGTGCTCGCGTGGAGTTTTTTTGGGAGATTGAGGCATAATCCGCGAATTCTTGATCAAGGAGTGAGCAAGTGAGAGACATTCATGTGGATCACGAGGCACTGGGCGCATTGCGCGAAGTGATGGAAGACGGTTATCCGGATTTGTTGGATACCTTCCTGGCGGATTCTGAAATTCGTCTGCAAGAGCTGCAAAAAACCGCCGATGCCAAAGTTCTGTCCGAAGTTGCGCATAGCCTCAAGGGCAGCGCCAGCAACATGGGGGCGATTCGCCTGACCGAACTGTGTCAGGAGCTGGAGTCGTACGCCAAAGATAAAAGCCCCGCGGAAATCGTCAAACTGGTCGCTGATATCAGCAGCGAGTTTGATCAGGTACGTCCCGTCTATGAAGATGAGCGACAGCACGCGCTCATTCACTAAGTCAGCCGCCCGGCGCTTTTCGCAAGCGTCGGGCAAAACTGGCCCGGCACTTGCAGTCATCTCGCTCAACTGTACCTACGATCCCAGTGCAGCGGAGACCGTGTAATGCCTGCGACCCCCAACATTTTTCTTCAGACCGCCGCCCAGGCCAAGGCTCAAGCCGCCTCGGCCAAAGCGCCGGCAATGGCCGCAGAGCCTGTAGACAAAGCCTCAAGCTTCGCCAAGGTGTTCGCCGATCAAGGTCCGAACAAGCCTTCGGCTGTTGCTGATAACCAGGCGAAATCGACATCCGCCAAGGTCGCTGACAACAGCGGCAAGAAGGACGTCGGCAAGGATCAGTCTGCCGCTGCGCAGACGACGGTTGCCGATAGCGGCAATGCCTTGCCCGCCGACCCGTCGGCAACGTCTGCCACTGATGACAAGACCGCTGACGACGATTCGACGGATACCACGCAAACACCAGTGGCCGACGCTACGGTAACTGACCCGGTGCTCGATCCGGCACTGGCGCAGGTGGTGCAGCCAGCGGTTGCCGCACCTGTGGTGCCAGCTCCGGTTGTCGAAGCGGCGCAGCCTAAAGTCGAAACCCCGGCAGTAGCCGTGTTGCCAGCAGTCAAAGACCCGGCAGCGACAACCGACAGCGATTTCGATCCGGCGTCCGATCCGCTCGACGCATTGCCGGCACTGCGCATGGCGATGGAGCAGGGCGGGCATATCTCCGCTTCCAGCCAGGCTCAACCCAAGGCCGCACCGGCTCAGACTCAGGCTGACGGTGAATTGACCTCGGCGCAGACCTTTGCCGCCGGCATGGCCAGCATGCTCGACGTGCAGGCCGACAAGGACAGCACCAGTCAAGGCGACAAGGCCTTCAGTGGTTTGATCGACGATGGCCTGAAAGACCTGAAAACCGCCACCAGCGATACCCGGGTCGATGACTTCGCCAACCGTCTGGCGGCGCTGACTCAGGCGGCAACGCCGAAAACCGCCAACGCGGTGCCGGTGAATCAGCCGATCGCCATGCATCAGAGCGGTTGGACTGAGGAAGTGGTCAACCGCGTCATGTACCTGTCGAGCGCCAATCTGAAGGCGGCGGACATTCAGTTGCAGCCTGCCGAACTGGGGCGTCTGGATATCCGCGTCAACATGGTCCCGGACCAGCAGACCCAAGTGACGTTCATGAGCGCGCATCCAAGTGTGCGTGAAGCGCTCGATGGGCAGATGCATCGTCTGCGCGAGATGTTCAACCAGCAGGGCATGGGCCAGGTGGACGTCAACGTCTCCGACCAGAGCCGTGGCTGGCAGGGTCAGCAAGGTCAGGAGCAGGCGCAGCAGGGCCAGAGTGGCCGGACCAGCGCTGCCGGTGGTCGTCTGGATTCGGCCGATGAAGAACTGGCTGCGGCCAGCATCGCCGAAGCAGCTGCGCAAACCACCAGCGTGATCGGCTCCAGCGCCGTCGACTACTACGCCTGATACAACGCATAAACCTGTGGGAGCCAGCCTGCTGGCGATGAGGCCATGGCAGTCAATATCTCTGTTGACTGGTATATCGCCATCGCCAGCAGGCTGGCTCCCACAGTGGTTTCGTGGTGCTCTCCAATACGCTCCGACACTTCTGGCATAACACTTGCTCTTGCCTTGCCGTGCGACTGTGAAAACCCGAATAGTGACGGATTATTGGCATGGCGAAGAGCGAAGCAGCAGCTGTAAAAGACCCCGCAACCAAAGGCAAACTCAAGCTGATCATTGTGATCGTGCTCGCGTTGCTGTTGGCCATTGGTGCATCCGTGGGGGCGACCTGGTTCTTCATGCACAGTGCCCAGAGCAAGCCTGCCGCTGCAGCCGAGACCGCTCCGGTCGGCAAGCAGCCAGCGATCTTCGAGCCCATGGCGCCGGCGTTTGTCGCCAACTACAACCAGAACGGCCGTCAGCGCTACATGCAGGTGAGCATCACCATGCTGGCGCGTAATCAGGCCGATCTGGAAGCGCTCAAAGTGCACATGCCGGTGATCCGCAACAACCTGGTGATGCTCTTCTCCGGTCAGGACTTCGCCACATTGGCGACGCCGGTCGGTCAGGAGATGTTGCGCCAGAAGGCCACGGCCAGCGTCCAGGAAGTGGC